>JBFHKI010000014.1:0-18378 GCA_041595415.1 Pseudomonadales bacterium
CATCAATATCGTCGAACACGCCACCCAGTGAGGAATAGTGTTGTTTCACACGTTCGATAGCGGCCTTGGCATCGGCGATAGTGAAGTTGATTTCTCCGGAGCAGGGATAGGCGGCAATACGCTCATCCACCAGATCCTTTAAGGGCTTGCCGGAAATACACATCAGTTCGGTAATCAGCAGCCAGGGAATCATGCCGGAATCACAATAGGCAAAGTCCTTGAAATAGTGGTGTGCGCTCATCTCGCCGCCGTACACGGCATCTTCATCGCGCATAATTTCCTTGATAAAAGCGTGCCCGCATTTGGACTGGATTGCCTGTCCTCCAGCTTGTTGGGTTTGCTCACGGGTATTCCAGATCAAACGCGGATCGTGGACGATTTTGGCGCCGGGGTTTTTCTTCAGCATCATTTCGGCCAAAAGCCCAACCAGATAATAACCCTCAATAAAACGACCATTGGCATCAAAGAAAAAGCAGCGATCAAAATCGCCGTCCCAGGCAATTCCCAGATCGGCTTGATGCTCAATTACTGCTTTGGCTGTGACCTCCTGATTTTCCAGAAGGAGGGGGTTAGGTACCCCGTTGGGAAAATCGCCATCCGGTTCGGCGTTCAGGTAGATAAACTCGAAGGGCAGGTGAGCTGCCAGTTTTTCCAATACGATTCCGGCGCCGCCATTGCCAGGATTGGCAACAATTTTCATAGGCTTCAATTTGCCGGTATCAATGTAACTGAGCAGGTGGGAGATATAAGCGGATTTGTCGCTGTCTTCAACAATCTTGCCTGCAGGTGAAGCCTTGGGGGCAAAGTCATCTTTTTCGACCAGCGCTTTAATATCGAGTAGCCCTGTGTCCTGGCTGATGGGACGGGATTGTTCCCGAACCAGCTTCATACCGTTGTGGCCTTTCGGGTTGTGGCTGGCGGTCACCATAATGCCGCCATCCAGGTCTCCATTAAAAGTGGAAAAGTAGACCTCCTCGGTGCCGCACAGCCCGATGTTTTTTACCTCAACACCGGCGTCTGCGAGGCCGCGCATCAAAGCGTTGGATATCATCGGGCTTTCCTGACGGATGTCATATCCGACGGCAACTTGCCTGGGCTGATAGATTTCACTAAAGGCGCGACCAATTTTGTAGGCAATATTTTCGTCGAGATCTTCGGGTACTTTGCCGCGGAGATCGTAAGCTTTAAAGAGACTCATAGGATTGTTTCAAATTCGGTTGGAAGTTGTGTCGGAATTATAACCTGATTGGTATGAATCATGGCAGGCTGTGAGAATTTGAAAATACAATTTAATTAATAATTCGGTACTTCGTTTGAATCAATGGAAGGATTTTTAATATAATCGAAATGAAAAAATAATATTTCACATTAGGTAATAATTATTATGTCATCTGTCTTGGAAGAACTTGCAAAATCACGTGTTAAAGCAAAGGCTGCGGCAAAAAAGCTTGAGTTGTCGACCCTGAAAAAATTGATTGAATCTTTGACTATTGCATTGGAAGCAGAAGAGAAGCGACTGTCCGAAAAGGAAGAAAAAGAGCGGATTGGTAAAATCGAAAAGATAAATAAACTCTTGGCTGAGAGCGGATTGAGTATTTCCGATCTGAAAAAACAAGAAGGCCCCGGCCGTAAAAAGACCCGCAAAAAACGCAGTGGTGGAAAGCGCGGAGCAGTGCCGCCAAAGTATCGTTTGGTGGTAGATGGTGTTGAGCATCTTTGGTCTGGACGCGGTAGAACTCCCGTAGTCTTTGCCGAATATTTCAATGCCGGAAACAGCCGGGAAAGTGTTGAAATAAAGTAGATATTCAACTTTCAAAAAGCCGAGCTTTTGCTCGGCTTTTTTGTGCCTGTCTGTAAATAATTTCTTAATATAAGTCGGTTAATGCAGATTTATTATCTACATCAGTTTCAATTAAATATTTTCTAATCCGGATTGATTCATTTCTTTCTTTGTTCAGTTCTTGTCTTCTGTTCAATTCAATGAAGAGCTGAACAATGATTCGTAAAGAGGAGCATTGGCCCTGCCAAACCTTATGCAGCGAGGCGTGAAAAAACCGTTCAGAGGTAAAGGGGTATCTATGGTTGGTAGCCCAGATCGAACCCTGTGCGATTGCCATCCGGTTGTAGAGGTATGACTTTTCTACCCATTTCTTCGGGCAATAAAAAACCCGACACAAGTGTCGGGTTTCTTTTTATATGGCGGAGAGGGTGGGATTTGAACCCACGGACCCTCTCGAGTCGCCGGTTTTCAAGACCGGTGCTTTCGGCCGCTCAGCCACCTCTCCATTAAGGGGCGCAATTATACCGAGCTGAGTGCTTGGGGCAATTGCGAAATGTATTTATTTTTTAGGCCTCTTCTCCTGCCGGTTCGCTGTTTGAGCGGGCACGTGGATCGTTGCTCGGCCGTTTGATATCTCTGGGCTTGGATTCCAGGCTGACAGCCTTGCTGGTATCCAGTGCCGGAGAGAAAGCCAGCGTTGCTTCGATAGTCTTAACTTCAAATTCACCAACCGGTTTGGGAGCTGAACGTGGGTCATTGGGCGAACGGCTATATTCACGCTTGACTGAAGTTTCGGGTGCGGCGCTAACCTGATGGGCAACGGGCTTTAACGAACTGGCACGTTTCTGTGGAGCGACTTTCGGCGCTGCTTCAGTGGTTTCAGCTTTGGTTGCAGGTTTTTGCTCGGGTTTGGTTTCGCGCTTTTCGGCTGCGGCCGGAGCTTCTTTTTTCTCAACAACTGCAGGCGATACCTCGGCTGGTTTTGCCGCCGGGGTTGGTGCCTGATTGGGTGTCTGGGCTGTATTTTCTGTTTTGGCCTCAGCAACCTTCTCGGTTGTTTTTACAGCTTCTTCCGCTATCTGGTTTTGTGGAAGTCGTGCCTCACTGCGATTGCGTTTGCGTGGTGGACGACGACGTCCCGATTCAGCGTCCGGCCGACGTTCTGGCCGGTTTTGCGCCTGATTGTTTTGCTCTGTATTCGCTGCCTCAGCATTGTTGTCTCTTCTGGTCTTGTTGTTCTGACCATTTTTTTGCTGGGCATTTTTGTTCTGGCCGTTGCGGTTTCTGTTGTTCCGGTTTTGATCTCCGCGATTCTGCTCATTGTTGCGGTTGCGGTTATTTCGGTTGTTTCCCTGGGCCTGATTGTTGTTGGACCGGTTATCGTTGCGTCCGGAATTTTGGGAACGTTGGCCACGATTGTTTTTGCCACCACGATTGTTATTGCGGTTGCGTGAGTTGTTTGGCCGTTGTTCTTCAACTTCTTTTTTGCCGCCAAGCGCCGCAAATATTCGGGATAACAGCCCCGGCTTTTTGGCATTTTGTTTGGCTTTTGCTTTTGGCTTGTTAGCCGGTTTTGCCTTGGTTGGTTTGGCACTGGAAGCAGGCATTGGCGCCGGAGCAACTGCCTGAACGGCAGCCTTGGGTGCGGCGGGTAATTCACCAACCGAACCAAGAGGGGAGTGAGATTTTTCTACAGCGTCCGGGTTCTTGGTTTGATAGCTGTTTTTCGACTCTTCACCGTCCTGACTGCGTACCCGGCGGATACTGTAGTGAGGCGATTCCAGTTCGGGCTGCGGAATGATCAGCACGCGCACTCCGGGGTGTCTGCGTTCCATTTCGCTGATAGCGTTGCGTTTTTCGTTTAACAGGAAGCTGGCAACATCCAGTGGTACAAAGGCCTGAACTTCACTTGTGTAGTCCTTTTGTGCCTCTTCTTCCAACAGGCGCAGGATAGACAGCGCCAAAGAACGAATACCGCGAATTGTTCCCTGACCTTCACAGCGAGGGCAGGTTTCAAAAGTCAGTTCTTCCAGAGATGGGCGCAGTCGCTGGCGCGACATTTCCAACAAGCCGAACTTGGAGATACGTGCCATTTGTACACGGGCTCGGTCAATGCTCAGGGCTTTGCGCATGCGCTCTTCTACTGCGTTGCGGTTCTTGGCCGGGGTCATATCGATAAAGTCGATAACCACCAGACCGCCGATATCCCGGATACGCAGTTGTCGAGCAATTTCGTCGGCCGCTTCCAGGTTGGTCTGGAACGCGGTTTCTTCGATATCGCTACCATTGGTCGCACGCGTAGAGTTTATGTCGATGGAGACCAGAGCTTCGGTAACGTCGATAACTATGGAGCCACCGGAAGGAAGTTTGACCTCTCTTTCAAAGGCGGTCTCGATCTGGTTTTCAATCTGATAGCGGTTGAACAGCGGCAGGTCGTCGTCATAGTGAGTGATACGGCTCTGATAGTCAGGCATAACCTGATTGATAAAAGCCGAGGCCAACTGGAATGACTCCCAGCTGTCGACCATGACTTCACCGATGTTAGGGCGCAGATAGTCGCGTATCGCCCGAACAATTACGTTGCTTTCCTGAAACAGGAAGTGGGGGGCTGAAGAGCTGTCTGCCTCGGTTTTGATTGAACCCCAGAGGTGAGTCAGGTAATCCACATCCCATTGCAGTTCTTCAGCGGTTCGGCCAACACCTGCGGTGCGCACGATAATGCCCATGCCTTCGGGTATGTTTACCTGGGACAGGGCGTTTTTCAGTTCGGTGCGTTCGTCGCCTTCAATACGACGGGAAATGCCGCCACCGGGTTTGTTGGGCATAAGTACCAGACAGCGTCCGGCCATGCTGATAAAGGTGGTAAGGGCAGCACCTTTGTTGCCGCGCTCCTCTTTTTCGACCTGTACGATAACTTCGGTGCCTTCCTTGATCAGATCCTTGATCTGGCGTTTGCTGTTGCCTTTGGTTTCGCGACAGTATTCTGGCGCAATTTCTTTCAGGGGCAGAAAGCCGTGCCGTTCTGAACCGTAATCGACGAAACAGGCTTCGAGACTGGGTTCAACCCGGGTGACTTTTCCTTTGTAGATATTGGCAAGTTTTTGTTCGCGACCGCGATTTTCGATGTCCAGGTCATAAAGCTTTTGACCATCGACTAGGGCAACACGAATCTCTTCAGGCTGTGTTGCATTGATTAACATGCGTCTCATTGACGTACTCCTTTTTCGTGGAGTGCGCGGGTGAAATCGGCGGGAATAAAGAGATATTTTCGATACTATAACCCTGACTTCGGGTCTTTTCTCCAGGTTTTGTAGTGCCTATGAGATCTTCTGCGCATCAGATGCGCTTCAAAAATACTGCAAAAAAATCAGTATGTTAGGTAATTCTTTTGCAAGTGGGCCTCGGCCCATTCCTTATTCTTTATATTGCTTGTTGAGGTTATGCTCTTGTCTTGAGAATGTTGTTCAACAAGTAAAAATTCACACGCCACTCTGGCTGCGAGGGGGAGGCGCTATCGCCATTCCTCTTGTTCTAAATCTCCTGCGCCGTCGCAGAAGTTCATGCTGTTCGTTATTCCAATCCGATACGCTTTGTTAAAGGGAGGTATAATCCCGACGCTCGCTTGGAGAGATAGAGGGGCGCTGTTATCAGTGCCGCTGTAATCCCAGCGACGGAATATAGCAGAAGCCTTTCATATAAGCACGCTTCCTGAACCCCTAACCCTTTTTGCCTTCGAACTTGCCAATATATGAACTCGCCGTCACGCACTGCTGTAAATACTGAAAGTGTCCAAATGGTTACCGTTACCGAAGCGGAAGCCGGCCAGAGGCTGGATAACTTTCTCTGTACTCGGCTGAAAGGTGTTCCCAAGTCACACATATACAAGATTGTGCGTTCCGGTGAGGTGCGTATTAACAAGGGCAGAGCAAAGGCATCGTCCCGTATAGAAGAGGGTGATCTTGTCAGAATTCCACCGGTGCGGCAGCGAGAGAAAAGCGAGTCAGACAATAATGTGCCGGACAGGGTGTTGCAGGAGTTGCGACGTTCGGTAATTTTTGAGGATGACGCCCTTATTATCATCAACAAACCATCTGGAATGGCGGTTCACGGCGGTAGCGGGGTTTCATTGGGACTGATTGAGGTTGCCCGTAAAGTCTGGCCCAAAGAAAGCAAATTGGAGCTGGTACACAGGCTGGACCGGGAAACTTCCGGTTGTCTCATATTGGCGCGGAGCCGAACAGCGCTGCTGGCCATGCAAAAACAGTTGCAAGATCATCATATGACCAAGGAGTACACGGCCTTCTGCACCGGCAAGTGGCCTTCTCATTTGCGTACCGTGGATGCACCTCTGGTGCGCAATCAATTGAAATCCGGTGAGCGTATGGTGCGGGTCTCGGAAGAGGGTAAACAGGCGGAGACACAGTTTCGGATATTGCAGCACTACGACTGCGGCAGTTTGCTGCGTATCGGTCTGATTTCCGGACGTACCCACCAGATCCGGGTGCATACCCAGCTGGCTGGACATCCTTTGGCCGGGGACACAAAGTACGGTGATGCCGAAGCGAACAAAAACTTCAAAAAACGCGGTCTGAAACGGCTGTTTTTGCATTCGGGTTATTTGAAATTCCGTCACCCCATCAGCCATGAATGGATGGAAATAGAAGCGCCGCTGGCACCGGAGCTTCAGAACTTTCTGAATTCCCTTTGAAGAGAGGTGAGCGGTATGTTGTTTATATTTGACTGGGATGGAACGCTCTGCAGCTCGCTGGATCGCATTGTGGCCTCGGTTCAGTATTCGGCCAAAGATCTGGGGATAGAGGTGCCTCCGACCGGGAAAATCCGCGGCATTATCGGTTTGGGGTTGGCCGAGGCTTTGGCTGAGCTTTTTCCAGGAGTGCCCCTGACAGAGCAAAATCAGCTGATCGAGCGTTACCGCCATTATTTTGTTGCGCTGGAAGGCCAGGTTCCGACGCCTTTATACGAAGATGTTTTGCATACCCTCGACCAGCTACGTGAAGCCGGCCACCTGTTGGCCGTGGCAACGGGTAAGGCAAGGGTAGGGCTGGATCGCGCTCTGACGGAACAGGGGTTGTCGGATTTTTTCGATGCCAGTCGCTGCGCCGATGAAACCCGTTCCAAGCCGCATCCCTTGATGTTGGAGCAACTTTTGGATGAACTCGAATGTGAAGCCGACAAGGCTCTGATGATAGGGGATACCGAATTTGATCTGATGATGGCCAAAGCGGCGGGGGTTCAAGCGGTAGGGGTAACCTACGGAGCGCACCCGGTTTCCAGATTGGAAAAATGCCAGCCGCATCTGTTGTTGGATAATCTGTCGACTATCTTGCAGCACTATTAGCTTCAGGTTTGTGTCCGCTTCCGGTGGATGGCTCCGCAGAAGAAAAACGGTCGAAAGATAGATTTGAATATCCTTCCAATTCCATTCCGAACCGGAGTGAGACAAATAATCCGGTTTTGTTTTCATAATCAGATCTAGTCATTACGTCTGCCCGTTAAAAACTGCTAAAGTTTGCGGCACTTGTTGTCGGAGATTCCTGTGTACGAAATTGTAGTTGCCGGCGGATGGTTGATGTTGCCCATCCTGCTCTGCTCCGTGGTAGCTATTGCTATTGTTTTTGAGCGTTCCTGGACACTGAGTGCGTCACGTATTGCGCCGTCCAATCTGCTTGCCGCCGTCTGGGAAAGTTACCGTGCAAAAAAATTGACGGTGGAGCGCATAATCGAATTGCGTAACGACAGTCCCCTGGGTGAAATTTTTGCAGCCGGACTGGCTAATATGAAACACGGGCGTTCGGTTATGAAGGATGCCATGGAAGAGGCCGGTAACAAGGTCACCCATGATATGGAGCGGTTTCTCTCGGTGCTGGGCACCATAGCCACGGTTTCTCCTCTGCTGGGTCTGTTGGGTACGGTACTGGGCATGATCGAGGTGTTCTCCGAGATTATGGTCAGTGGCACGGGCAACGCCGGGGTATTGGCCGGTGGTATTTCAAAGGCACTGATTACCACGGCAGCGGGTTTGTCAGTGGCGATCCCCTCCATGGTTTTTCATCGCCACTTTGAGCGCAAGATTGATGGCATAGTGGTGGAGATGGAGCAGCAATCGACGCGGTTGGTGGATGCGCTCTTTAGTGACAAAAGCCTGAATGACATTGGTGCAGACTCTGAAGCCAAGACCGGGGAAGGTTCGGCAGAGTGAAGTTTCGTACCCGCCGCCGCGCACCTGTGGAGGCTAATCTAACGCCGCTGATCGACATTGTTTTTTTGCTGTTGATCTTTTTTATGGTGTCTACCACCTTCACTCACGAAAATCAGATGCGCATTAATTTGCCGGAAGCCGAGGCCGAGGCAGCACAATCTGAAAACCGGCAGATTAATTTGATGGTTCTCCGCGATGGAGCCTACAGTGTGAACGGCAAGGCGGTAGCTAATCGGGATATTGAGACACTGATGGAAGCCCTGAGTCGCGAGGCCGCCGGAGATCTGGATCAGGCAGTGGTTATCTCGGCAGATTCCGAGACCACTCACCAGAGCGTTGTGCGCGCTATGGATGCAGCGGGTCGACTGGGTTTAACCCAAATCCGAATTACCAGTCAGGAGCCCCTGACCGGGCCCTGATTATTGATCGATTAATGTCCGGTATACGTAGTTTTCTTGAGCGCCAGATCGAGCGATCCTGGTATGGCGATAGCCGCTGGACCAAGGTGTTAATGCCGTTACTTCCCCTTTATCGCCGCAGTGCCCTGCAGGTAAAGCTGCGGGGGGAAATAAGTGCGGCAAACAACCCACTGAGCATTCCGGTTGTTGTTGTAGGCAATATTACCGTGGGAGGCACAGGCAAAAGCCCGGTTGTAGTCAGCCTGGTGCGAGAACTGCAAAAAAGAGGTTATCGCCCAGGTGTGCTCAGCAGAGGATACGGGGCAAAGGTTAGCGATGCGCCGCAGGTTATTGCAGAGCAGGATTCTGCTGAACTGGTAGGCGATGAGCCGCTGATGATGTGCCAGGCGCTGACTGATGTACCAGTGGTGGTAGACCGTGACCGTTGTCGTGGGGCGCATTATCTACAGAGTATCTGCGGAGTGGATCTGGTTATCTGTGATGATGGCCTTCAGCATTATGCGCTTCCGAGAGATATCGAAATACTGGTGCTTGACGCCGAACGGGGATTGGGCAACGGTCAGTTGATCCCGGTGGGGCCGCTCAGGGAAACGCCTGACCGTCTTCAATCGGTGGACTATGTCCTGGCGAATGGCCCCAGCGCAAAACTTCCAGCCGAATTGGTGGAAAAAATAGATTTTGAGTTTTCGGTGGCGCCCAAGTGTTGGCGAAATCTTTTGTCGGGTGAGGCGTTTGGGTTGGATGAAGCGCCATTGTCCGGAAGGGTTTTGGCCGTGTCGGCAATAGGTAACCCTGCAAGATTTCACAAAAGTTTGTTTTCACTGGGTTTGCAAGCAGTTGCGGTAGACTTTCCGGATCACCACCAGTTCAAACCTGCGGATTTTGATTTTCCGCAAGAGCAGGCGAACCTGCCGCTTGTTATGACGGCCAAGGACGCCGTTAAATGCCATGCCTTTGCGAAACCGGATTGGTGGGTGTTGGACGTAGAGGCACAGTTACCTGAAAGCTTTGTTGAGCCTTTCATTCGTCAGTTGGATTCTTTGTTAGAAACTAAAAGAGAGAGAACTTGAGTTTTACCGTTATTATTCCAAGCCGCTATCAATCGACCCGATTGCCGGGGAAACCCTTGGCAGACATAGCGGGTAAGCCCATGTTGCAATGGGTTTATGAACGCGCCATTCAGTCGGACGCGGATCGTGTGGTTATAGCCACCGATGACGCCCGGATATTTGATGCGGCGGCCAGTTTTTCTGCCGAGGCCGTTATGACTTCCGCCAGTCATCCCTCAGGTACCGACAGGTTGGCCGAAGTGGTTGATAAACTGGACCTTGCCGACGACGCTGTGGTTGTAAATGTTCAGGGTGACGAACCACTTATTCCGCCACGAGTGATCAATCAGGTAGCAGGAAATCTGATCCAAAACAGTCAGTTTGCGGCGGCAACCCTTTACCATCCTGTTCGCAGCAAAACCGAGTTTCTGGACCCTTCTGCAGTCAAGCTTGTGAGCGATCAGGAGGGCAAGGCGCTGTATTTCAGTCGTGCTCCCATTCCCTGGCCGAGAGATCTCGAGCTGAATGAAGATTTGCCGGAGGCCTTTGTACCCAAGCGTCATATAGGCATTTACGCCTATCGTGTTGCATTGTTGAGAGACTTTGTTGCATGGCCAAAGTCGCCTCTGGAGCAACTGGAAAGCCTTGAGCAGTTGCGAATTTTACATCAAGGACAAAGCATCCATGTGCAAGCCAGTTGCGAAGCGGTTCCGGCTGGAGTGGACACTATCGAAGACTTACAGAGGGTTATAAGAGTATTAGGTTCATGAGAAAAGTAGGTGTTCTTTTTGTTTGTTTGGGCAATATCTGCCGTTCGCCCACGGCTGAAGCTGTTTTTCGTTCCAAGGTCAGTGAGGCTGGTCTCGAGGCGGTAGTGGAAATTGATTCTGCCGGTACAGGGGATTGGCATATTGGCCGAGCCCCCGATCCGCGAGCGCAGAAGCAGGCCGCCAAAAGTGGCTACGACCTAAGTGATCTGCGAGGGCGTCAGGTGTCGAGTGACGACTTCCACAAGTTTGATTACATTCTGGCCATGGATCATCAAAACCTGCTGGATTTGAAAGAAATGCAACCCCCGGGTTTTGAGGGGCATTTGGGATTGTTTCTGGACTTTGATACCAAGCTCCCGATTGACGAAGTGCCGGATCCTTACAGCATGGGAGGAGCGGCCTTCAGGAATGCTATTCAATTGATCGAGCTTGGTTGCGACGGTTTGCTGGCCGATATCAAACAACGTTTGTAAACAAACCGAGATCCGTCTGGTGCTCAAAGTTCAAAACGACTATGACCTTGGGGAAGCGAACGCACTTGGGCTGCCGAGCCGGGCAAAATATTTTGCTTTGATAAGGAGTGTGTCCGATTTACAGGATGCGCTCCGTTTTGCGCGGGATAAGAAAGTACCCATTTTGGCTCTGGGTGAAGGCAGTAATCTGGTCTTGAAAAATCAGATCCCGGCTCTGGTGCTTAAAATTGATTTAAAGGGCATGCGGATACTGGAGTCTGACCAAGCCGGGGCGTTGGTGGAGTTGGCTGCCGGTGAAAACTGGCACCAGGCTCTGAGTTGGTGTTTAAGACAAGCTTTGTCGGGTGCTGAAAACCTGGCATTGATACCCGGAAGCGTTGGTGCTGCGCCCGTACAGAATATTGGAGCCTACGGAGTGGAGATCAGTGACTGTCTGGAGTCTCTGGAATACTTTGATCTGGTAACAGGTGATCTGGTGCAGTTGAGCAATGCCGACTGTCATTTTGCATACCGCGACAGCCGCTTTAAAAGAGATCTGCGCGATCGCGCCGTTATTACCCGTATCCGGCTGCGTCTGACAGCCTTTGACAGATCGTCACAGCTGCCTGCATCCGCTGCCAGCTCAAGCTACCCGGTTCTTGATGATTTTTTGCAGCAACAACAGCTTGCAGCTACGCCGCAAAATGTTTTTGATGCCGTTTGTACTATTCGGCGCAGCCGTTTGCCGGATCCTGCGCAAGAACCCAATGTGGGTAGTTTTTTTCACAATCCGATCGTTGAAAATGCCCATTACGCGGATTTACAAAAACGCTACAGGGACATTCCCGGTCACCCTTTGACGCAAGGCGGAGTAAAAATTCCGGCGGCCTGGTTGATAGAAAACAGGGGCTGGAAAGGCAAGAGCATTGCCGGTGTGCGGATATCGGATCAGCACGCATTGGTTTTGACAAATCCTGCAAGGTGTTCTGCAAAGAACGTAATGGAAGCCGCAGCAATCATACAAAAATCGGTTATGGATGAGTTCGCGATTCAGTTAGATATTGAACCGCGTGTCTATCCTGCCTGAGGCTCCGGTATATCAACCCGGGTTAAGTCTCTTTTGTCTTCAGTTCCAGGTAAAAGGCTGTTCATCCTCTGAATCGTCGCAATTGCACCACTTCAAGGGTGCGTCCGTGTGGCGATATTCAAGAACGAGGGGTTCGTTGTTGCAGTTTTTTGCTTCCTTTATAAAGGCGCTGATTTTTTCCAGATCTTCGATGCTTTCAGCATGTTGTGCGCTGGTGATTTTTTCGCAGCGGCGGCATTTGGTTACAACTAAGCGCATGGTCATCTCTCCTTGATTGAGCATGTAAATCCTAGAGCCATTTTGCAGGCGTTGCAGACTATAGTCCGTAGATCAATAGTATACAAGCGCTAGTGTTCTGGTATGACTGATCCAGAACTCTATACCACCTCTCTAGGCCCTGTATTGCGCGCTCAGCGCAATCAAAAAGGGCTGTCCCAGGAAGAATTGGCCCACCGGGTCGGTCTGGACAGAACCTATATTTCCCTGCTGGAGCGTGGCCTGCGCCAACCCACGCTGGGAACTCTGGTCAAAATATCCCAGGCACTGGAAATGCCGCCGGAGGATTTTGTCGCCGAGTTGGGACGCCCCTATAAAGCGGATTCATAGCTTTGTTACAGTTGTTCACAGCTGATTTGTGATCCACCGCGTACCACCCCAAAAAACGATCTTTGTTCGGCAAGCCAAGACGTAGTCTGGTGTCTGGTGGCGGTCCGGCTTATCTGGCTGGCAAGCGGATCATGGATAAATGCCTGCATGGCGCATTAAGCGACAGAGCGCAATAAGGGGTAAACCGATCAAGGCGGTGGGATCTTCGCTTTCGACAGCATCAAAAAGACTGATACCGAGGGATTCGGCTTTGAAGCTGCCGGCGCAGTCTATGGGGTTATCGATAGCAACATAGTGTTGGATTTCGGCTGATGAAAGGTTGCGAAATCGTACAAGAGTAGTGCTGAGCTCTGTCTGCAAGAACCCTTCTTTCTGGTTGAGCAGACAGAGGGATGTATAGAAGGTCAGGGATTTGCCGCTAAAGGCCTGCAATTGTTTTTCGGCTGCCTGTGGCGTGCCGGGTTTGCCGATAAGGCTTCCTGCAAAAGACGCGGTTTGGTCGGAGCCAATTATCCAGCTGTCGGGGTGTTGCAGGGCAACGGCTTCGGCCTTTTGCCGAGCCAGTCGGTCGACCAGCGATTGTATTGTTTCATCGGGCTTGGGGCTTTCGTCTATATCCGGACTGATGCAGGAAAAGTCCAGTTTTAGTCGTTCAAGAAGTTGTTTTCGGTAGCTGGAAGAGGAGGCGAGGATGATTTGTGGCATGGCTTTAGTTTACCTGTCATTGAAATTTATGAGAAATCAGGTACATGTGAGTGGTTTTACTTTGACACTGGCGATGCATCTCCATAGAATTGCGCGCCCGTGAGCTTGGCTGCTCTGTATTTGCTATTGGGTTGAGGTTGGAAAAATGTCTTCTGCATTAATCGATCCCTTTAAGGTAGCAAAAAGCAAGACAACCCTGGTACTGACCATTGCTCCGCAGGATATGCCACGTCTGTCAGAGGTCGCTGTATCGCTGCAAGAAGTACAGGCCGAGTTGGCATTTGCCTGGGATGACCAGAGGCGCTTGCGGGTTGCGGGTCAGGTTTCGACACAGCTGGAGATTACTTGCCAGCGTTGTATGGAGCCCATGCCGCTGGATTTGAAAGTGGCCGTTGATGCCGCCGTAGTCTGGAATGAAGAGCAGGCTTCACAGCTCAGTTCCGATATTGATCCCTGGTTGGGTGAGGACGAGCGGATTAATCTGCACGAATTGTTGGAAGAAGAATTATTGCTGGCATTGCCTATTATGCCGGCACACGAAGAAAGTGATTGTAAGGGCTTGAGCAGTTTTACTACTCAGCCATATGAAGAACCGAGTGAACGCCCAAAGC
Organism: Pseudomonadales bacterium; assembly: GCA_041595415.1. Classification (GTDB taxonomy): domain Bacteria; phylum Pseudomonadota; class Gammaproteobacteria; order Pseudomonadales; family GM7GCV1; genus JABJGI01. The sequence goes on from JBFHKI010000014.1 coordinate 13,700, forward strand.
CCTTTGCAGGTCTGGCTTCACTAATGAAGAACACTGACGACTGATACGGGAGACACCATGGCCGTCCAAAAGAGTAAAGTAACGCGTTCACGCAGAGGTCAGCGCCGCTCACATGATGCACTGAAGGGGCCAACCCTTTCTATTGATGCAACCACTGGTGAAAAGCATCGTCGTCACCACGTTACTGCCGACGGTTTTTACCGTGGCCGTAAGGTAGTAGAAGACGTTCAGACTGTTGAAGAAATCGAAGAGTAAGGCTCTTTCCAGTAATTCGTAGCAGTTTTTTGTTACGAATACTGTCTTCTTTTTGCTGTTTCCATGATCAAAATCGCTGTCGATGCCACTGGCGGTGATTTGGGCAGTGCTCCGGTATTAGCCGGAGTGCTGGGCGCGCTCAAAGCCGATTCCAACCTTTTTGTAAATCTTTATGGCGACCAGGCGGCTTGTCGCGAAGCTGAGCTGGATGCCAGTTTCCCGAAACAGTTACGCAATCGTATCGAAGTGCATCTGTGTAGCGAGTCGGTCGAAATGAACGACAAGCCTCTTCAGGCGTTACGCAATAAATCCTCCAGCTCCATGGCTATGGCCATTCAATCCGTCAAGGAAGGTCAAAGCCAGGCAATGTTGAGCTCTGGCAATACCGCCGCACTGGTTTGTTTTGCCTTGCAGATACTGGGCACTATTAAAGGTGTTACCCGTCCGGCAATTTGCACGGCTTTGCCATCCAGCAAGGGGCGTACCTGGTTTCTTGATATGGGCGCCAATCTTGAGCCAACAACTGAACAGATGTTGGCCAATGCGCGGATGGGAGCTTGTCAGTGCCGCCTTTTTGACGGAATTCAAAAGCCGCGTGTCGGGGTTTTAAACGTTGGTACCGAGATGATCAAGGGTACCAGGGCCGAACAGGATTTGGCCGCCCTGTTGAGTCAGGAACCCAATATGAACTTCGTCGGCTTTGCCGAAGGTGCGGATCTTTTTTCCGGAGCCTTTGATCTGGTTGTATGCGACGGGTTCTCCGGAAATGTTGCCCTCAAAACCGCTGAGGGTGTGGCGGAATTTCTAACCGAGCAGTTGCAGTCGGCTCTCAGCAGCCACTGGGCTGCACGACTCTGTTACCTCTTGTTGCGTCATGATCTGCGGGACATGCGTCGCCGTATGGATCCCTCCCGTTACAATGGTGCGGCGCTGCTGGGGTTGAACGGACTGGTTGTAAAAAGTCACGGTGCCAGTAAATCCGGTGGCTTTCAGAATGCGCTGTTGCTGACCGCCGAAATGGTGCGTTTGGGTGTTTTGACCACCCTCAAAGGGGAGCTTGAAAGGGCTTCGCAAGGTTCGCAGCCAGCCAAAGAGCTGGAATCACAAAATATCTAACGGATTCAAGAAAGGGCTTATTTATCAATGACTAAAAATGATCTTGCATTTGTATTTCCCGGACAGGGTTCACAGTCCACCGGTATGTTGTCGCAGATGGCCGAAGCTTCCGGCCTGGTAGCGGCAACCTTTGCCCAGGCATCGGACGTGCTCGGGTATGACCTTTGGGCTTTGAGTCAGGAAGGTAGCGCGGAAGAGCTTAGCCAGACTGAAGTAACCCAGCCGCTTTTGGTGACCGCCAGCACCGCTCTGTGGCGTTGTTGGCAAGAATCGACGGAGATACGTCCCACGGTTATGGCCGGTCATAGTCTGGGTGAATGGTCGGCTCTGGTGGCGGCCGGAGTGATCGATTTTGAAGATGTCGTGCGACTGGTGCGTTTGCGCGGTCAGTATATGCAGTCGGCAGTGCCCGCCGGGCAGGGTGCTATGGCCGCTATTGTCGGTCTCGACGACGCAAGTATTTTGCAAGCCTGTAACGAAGTGTCCGGTGACGAGCTGGTTTTGCCGGTCAATTTCAACTCTCCCGGTCAGGTTGTGATCGCCGGTCATGTTGCAGCAGTGGAAGCGGCCATGGAGGCTTGCAAAGTGGCGGGAGCCAAGCGCGCTTTGCCGTTGCCCGTCAGTGCGCCCTTTCATACACCTTTGATGCAACCCGCGGCAGATCATCTGGCAGGAGATATCGCAGCGGTGACCTTCAAGGCACCACAAATTCCGGTGCTACATAATGTGGGTTGTGCGTCGCAAACCGACCCGGAAAAAATAAAACAGCTGCTGGTAGAGCAAATCACGGCGCCAGTGCCCTGGACACAAACGATCGAAACGATGGCGCAGATGGGTATTAGCCGTCTGGTGGAATGTGGGCCTGGCCGAGTATTGTCCGGGCTTAATAAACGAATCAACCGTGAGTTGAACTGTCTGAACATAGAAACTCCTGAAGCCCTGCAAGCTGCAGTGGCATAAATTTCAACTGAGTATTAGAGGAAGGATTAGATGATTCCAGAAAATACAGTGGCTCTGGTAACCGGAGCGAGTCGTGGCATTGGTGCGGCAATTGCTGACAAGTTGGCCGAGATGGGTATCCGGGTTATCGGTACCGCGACCACAGACAAGGGTGCTGAAGCTATAGATGCGCGCCTGAAAAGCAAATCTACGGCAGGGGCTGGCGTTTGTCTGAATGTCACCGATGCGGAGCAGGTTGCCGCTACTATCAGTGACATCACCGAAAAATACGGCGCGCCGACTGTGTTGGTCAACAATGCCGGTATCACTTCGGATAATTTATTGTTGCGTATGTCCGATGAAGAGTGGGACAGCGTTGTTCAAACCAATCTGACTTCGGTTTTCCGCCTCAGTAAAGGTTGTCTGCGTGGCATGACAAAGGCCCGGTTTGGGCGCATCGTCAATATCAGCTCTATTGTTGGTAGCATGGGTAACCCCGGCCAGTGTAATTATGCTGCCAGTAAGGCCGGTGTGGCTGGTTTTTCCCGTTCTCTTGCCAAGGAAGTCGGCGCCCGGGGTATTACTGTCAATACTATTGCCCCAGGCTTTATTGACACGGATATGACCAAAGCATTGAACGATGAGCAGCGAAATAACATGCTGGCCAACGTGCCTTTAAAGCGTTTTGGAGAGCCGCAAGAGATCGCAGATCTGGTTGCTTTTCTTGTTAGTTCAGGCGGTTACATCACAGGTGAGACAATTCACATTAACGGCGGCATGTATATGAGCTAGAAGTTGTTTTTGCATGTACGACACAAATATGTAAAATGTCGCGAGCCCGCACTAGTGCGAACTAATTTAGGTTATTGATAACCCTGATCAATAATCATTTATCCATAATATAGGGAGAGAGACGCATCATGAGCAGTATTGAAGAACGTGTTAAGAAAATTGTTGCTGAGCAACTGGGTGTGAATGAAGCTGATGTAAACAACAGTGCTTCATTTGTTGAAGATTTAGGTGCTGACTCGCTCGATACTGTTGAGCTTGTTATGGCTTTGGAAGAAGAGTTTGAAACTGAAATTCCTGATGAAGAAGCTGAAAAAATCACTACTGTTCAATTAGCGATTGATTACATTAACTCGAATCAGTCCTGATCGACTAAAGCGGTAACAAAAAACCGGCTGATCTGTAGCTCAGCCGGTTTTTTTGTGTCCGGAATTTATCCGGTATTGCCGTTAGACTATCTACTATGGTGCTTCAGGTAAACGGTCAAATAGAAACAGACATGCCCTCTATGGGGCGTGCTTTGGACTATGGCGACGGACTGTTCGAGACCATGCGTTATGAAGGGGGTGGGGTGGCGCTCGGCTCCTATCACCTTTCCCGACTGAAGCTGGGCATTGATCGATTGCTATTGGGCCAACCCCTGGCGCAGATCGAAGCAGAATTGCAGGCCTTTATCGAATATTTGGTGTCGGCAGGGCAGGCTCGTGGTGTTATCAAGCTCCGGCTTGTGCGAGGTGGAACGCAGCGTGGTTATCAGCCTGAGTCGGGTGCAACACCCTGGCGAGTGTTCGAATTCTTTGAGGGTTTGCCGGCTTGGGGGCAGGCCGAGGTGGCTATTCTTTGTTCACAAAGGGTTGGTCAGCAATCGCAATTGGCCGGGATTAAACATCTCAACCGTATTGAACAGGTAGTGGCGGCCATGGAAGTTGCCGAGGTATCGAATGGCAAAGATTCGAATAGCGCTATTACCACGGGCATAATGCTCGATCAGCAGAACCGGCTTTGTTGTGGTGTGGATTCCAATCTCTTTGTTGAAAAAGACGGCAAAATTCTTACTCCGACACTCAAACTGTCCGGTGTACACGGCGTTTTCAGGCGTTATCTTATGGATCAATCCGATACAGAAATCGTGGAACAGGACATGGGTCCCGATATTCTGACGGAGTGTTCCGGCCTTTGGCTCAGCAATGCCCTGCGTGGCCTTCGCCCGGTTATATCGCTGGTGGGTGTTTCCTCCTGGCAATATGCTCAGACCTCTGTTTTGGGAAGTCTGAGAGAGCAATTGCGGTTTTCTCTGGGAGTGACTCAAGCGTGATTCGTCGCTTCCTGCTATTTTTTACCGGCTTCAGTATTCTGTTTGGCAGTCTGACCGCCGTCGGCTGTTGGTACTGGTTTCAAAGTTACCTCGACAGCCCTCTGGCGCTGGACGAAAGGGTTTTTATTTTGCGGGTTCCGGAAAATTCTTCGCTGACCTCGGTCACCCGGGAGTTGGGAGTGGACGGCTATCTGCGGTTTCCAAAATTGCTGCGTCTCCACGCCCGATTGCAAGGCACGGAGTCAATTCGCACTGGTGAATACGA
>JBFHKI010000015.1:0-17558 GCA_041595415.1 Pseudomonadales bacterium
ATAAGAGCGGCGATACTCAGATCCCATATTACCGACATTCATTTCTCCGGAATTCAGGCCGATGCCAATGCGTATTTCCGGATATCCCAACGCTTTGAATTCTGCGGTCAGATCCTTGCTCTTGGCCTGCATTTGCAGGGCCGCAGTAAGTCCGTGCAGGGCGTGTTCCGGGTCATCCAGGGGCGCGCCCCAAAAGGCCATAAGCATATCGCCGATATATTTATCTATGGTGCCATGCTGTTCAAAAATAATTTTTGTCATGGGTGTGAAATATCGATTTAGCATGTCTTTCAAATCACCGGGAGACATGCCTTCCGACATAGTTGTGAAGTTGCGGATATCGGCAAATAGAACTGTCATGTCTCGCCGCTCGCCGTCAAAACTTAAAGCTGAATCCGGAGAGGCGCTCATCTGTTTTACCAGGTCTGGTGGCACATATTGTCCAAACATCCCGGTTATGGCCTGCTTGGCAAGGCTTTCCTGAATAAACCCGAAGGTCACGTTAAATATGGTCAGCAGAATTGCCAGTATCAAGGTCAGGGCAATTTCAAAATCGATATTGAATTTCGACCAACTGATGATATTTACGAACACCAGAAGAACCGATGCACCAATGGCGATAACTACTCTTAGTAAAGGGCGCAAAAAAGGAAGTGAAACACTCAGTGCTACACCCACCAGCAAAAGTACTATCCAACCCAGCTGGGCGATCAGGCCGTCACGGATTTTCCAGTTTTCATTGAGCATGGCGCTGGCCATAGTGGCGTGTACTTCCAGACCTGGATAATTGCCCTGTACAGGTGTGGTAATGAAATCCAGCACCGCCTGAGCGGTTGAGCCGACAAAAACAATCTTTCCTTCCAGGTCGCCCGGTTGCAATCGGCCCTCGAGCACATCCGTGGCCGAGTAAGAAGGGATCACACCCGCAGGCCCCATAAAGGGGATAAGGGTCATGGCGCTGCTGTCAGTAGGTATCTTGAGCGGCCCAAGTTCAACTCTTTCCAAGCCGGTTTCCGGACTGCCGACAATGCGCATGCCATCCAGCAGGATAAATACCCGCATGGCTTCCAGGGCCAGAGATGGATAAAGCACATCGTTGAAGGTATTGAACAACTGATAACGTCGCAGGATACCGTCACTATCTTCTGTTGTTGAAAAAAAACCCTGATATCGCGCTGCATCATTAATGGTTTTGTTATTGGCAAGGATGCCTATCCGTTCGGGAATTGAATAATCTTTAAAATCCAGTTCGTTGAGGATTTTTGAGGGGATGGGTAGTGATTCGCCCGGAGCCACTTCGTTGTTAAAGGCAAACCCCACAACGATATCGTTATTGCGTAAAACTTCGGCCATGGCCAAATCACCATCCAGGTCCTGTCTAAGATTCTCAAGATCCTCGAGTGTTTCATCGGAAATTGACAGGCCGGCTGCTTCTCCGGTCGACAGAATCAAATCTACCGGATTGGTATCAGTATCCGGAAACATGATATCGAGCGCGGTCACAACGGCACCGGCATCGGCAATGCCCTGCAACAACTCGGCAAATTTTATGCGTGGCCATGGCCAGCGGCCTTGTTCGGCAAGGGACTTTTCATCCATGTCCACTATAGCGACCAACTCGTTGGGTCGGATATTGTTGTTTAGGGTGTTGGTCAGGCGGGTGTCGTAAACTACACCATCAAGTCGGTCTCGAATCTGGCCAAAAATGGAGTCCGGGGTAGTGTTGGACCAAAACCAGAAGACCAGAGTCAAGAGGAGCCCTATAGTCATAGCTACGAGCTTCGGTCGATTTTCTCTGGTGATAGGCATAGCTATTCCCCCGATAGGTGATCGAAGTCCGCACTTACAGGTAAGTGGAGATATCCGTCACGTCTTTTTGTTCTTCTAACAGGGCGGTCTTGGCGTAGTTTTCCCAGACACGGGATTTGATGAAAAGCTCGTAAATATCCGGATCAATATGATCATCTTCTTTCATACGTTTGAGAATGCCCAGTGCCTGACTGAGTTTCATCGGGTCTTTGTAGGGGCGCTCTTTTGAGGTCAGTGCTTCAAAAATGTCGGCGATAGCCATCATGCGCGCCGGAATTGACATTTGGTCGCGGGTCAATCCGCGAGGGAAGCCGGTTCCATCCATTTTTTCATGGTGGCCACCGGCGTATTCCGGTACTCGGCGCAAATGTTTCGGGAAGGGTAAACCTTCCAGCATGTCCAAAGTGACCACCATGTGGTTATTGATAATTTGTCGTTCTTCATAGGAAAGAGTGCCGCGAGCTATACATAGGAAGTCGACTTCTTCACGGGTTAACAGGGGCTGTGGTTGGCCGTTCTGGTCAAGCCACTGTCGATTGCCAAGCTGGTGGACCCTGGCCTGATGTTCTTCGGACATAAATTCTCCGCCTTTATTGGCCACAACCAAAAATTGGCAGTCGTCCTCTAGTTGCGTGAGTTCTCTATCTAAAAGCTGCTGGGCCGTTTGGGGATCGGAGCCCTCAGAGATGGACTTATAGTATTGGGTGACAAGTTGCTGGCGTATGACAGCAAAGCGCGCTTCCACTTCATGTATGCCGTCGCGCATCAGGTGGAGCTTCGTACTTTTATCCAGGACAGAATCGGGAGTGCTAAGTTTTCCGCAGTCGTGCATCCAGGCCGAAACCCTCAACTCGTACCATTCGTCTTCCGTAAGGCTGAAATCTTTAAAAGTGCCCTGATCATCGCAAGCTGCCTGGGCAATAAGTTCCATCAACAGGGGGACGCGCTCACAGTGTGCCGAGGTGTGTGAGGATTTGGCGTCAATAGCCTGTGCTATAGCTTTGATGAAAGCGTCCAAAAGGTTTTTTAAATCCTGCAACAGGATACGGTTATGCAGGGCTATGGCAGCAAATGAGGACAGAGCCTTTACGACAATCTCGCCTTTACTGGTGAAGTTGATTACTTCGTTGGTTGTGAAATCACGTGCGTTGAGAAGCTGTAGAACCCCGATGACATCATTTTCGTGATTTTTTAAAGGTAGGGTTAAAAACGATTTCGAGTGATAACCGTTGCGTTCATCAAATTGACGAATACCACTGAGGTCAAACCGTTCTTCAGAATAGGCGTCTGAAATCTGCACGCTTTCACCTGTGAGCGCGACATAGCTGGCAAGAGTGTCACAATTTTCTGTGCCGTCTTCGTGATAGAGGGGGACAGGGGGCAGATCAATGTCCTCGCCATCCTGGCCACCCAGAGAAATATCCAGGCTGTCATTCAATACCAGAGTGAACTCCAATTGGGCATCTTTGCCCTCACCCTTTAGCAAATAAAGAGAGCCGCCGTCGGCGTTTGTAACAGCTTTGGCTTCGCGGAGAATCTCATCCGCAAGGGCGCTGGTATCGGATACACCGGACAGTTTTACCAGTAATTCGCGCTGACGTTCGGTGGTTAACTGCTGTTCGATGGCAGTAGCGGCAAAATTGGCCAGTACATGAGTGAGTGCCAGGTGGGTATCACTGAAGCCGATCGGCGCTGAGGTATTTTCATCTCGTGCATTGATAAGCTGAAACACCCCAATTACCTGACCGGTTTCTACCAGCAGGGGAACGGCCAGAAAAGATCTGGATCTATATCCCGTAGACTGGTCAAATTTGCGGGTGCCGGAAAAATCGAAGGCTTCGTTTTCATAGGCATCATCAATGCGGATATCTTTGCGCTTGTGGTAAGCGCTACTGGCGATGTTGCGGTGGTTGGCTGTGCCGTCTTCATTAAAAAGGGGAATGGGTGATAACCGGCTGCCGTCACCAAAATCCAGAACGTCGTTTCGGACGATAACAAATTGCAATTCGTTATCTTCGCCATTTTCATCTTGGCCCGTCAGGTAGAGGGTGCCTCCTTCTGCCCCGGTCATTTTCTGGGCAGCCTCCAGAACTGTCTCACACAGTCTTTGAATATCTGGTTCAGCGACCAGTTTTCCGGCTACATCCAGTAACTTCCGATAGTTCTCAGGGCTTAAGATTTTGCTGTCTTGCACGCACAACTCAAAGAGGGTCAGGATTCAGAGTGCATCTATATCACCTGAGACAGGGTCGAGCAAGTTGAGTGATGAAAATAGGAAGAGGTTCCTGTCAGGGGATTTGTTTATTGAATCTGTTTGGAATGGCTTTGGATCAAAGCCGTCCGATCTGCTTTAGGCAAAGAGTTTGGCAAAACGGCTTTTTTTAGTGTTGCCATCATTTGCGCTCTGACGGCCGAGAAAACACTCATATATCCAGTTGGTATCGATTTCAGGATCGCTTGGCAGGTCGGATTCGATCTTGCGGCCCTTGCTTTGCTCCGAAGCCAAATCGGCACGTGTCGGTGTTTCCAGACGTGCTCCCTCTGCATTGCGCAAGACCATAACTTCAGGGCGCAAGCGGCGTTGGGGGTTGGATCTGATTACACAGGCCGTTTCACCGGTATTGAGTTTCACCAATGTGCCCAAGGGGTACAGCCCGGTACATTCGATAAATTCGATAGCCAGTTCTTCCTGGAAAGCTCGACCGCGCTGCTCGTAGATGTATTTGGTAGCTGCCGACGGAGCGATAGCAGGTGTACCATCAATAGGGTAGATTTTCTCGTCGTATGCTGTGGCAATTGCAGCGATGCGAGCCAGCAATGGGATCTTTTCACCTGAGGCTCCGAAAGGTTTTCCGGTGCCATTGAATTTTTCCCGATGATACTTAACAACGGCAATGATTTTGGGGTGTACATTGGCTTTGCGAAGTTGATTTACGGTTTTTTCAATTGCCACCGTATCCGGCAATGTTTCATCTTCCTCGCTGCGGAAAATATCTTTGAGCATTACTCCGGCAGCAAGGCGTTTGATTTCCTGTTCATCCATACCCATATGACGGGCGCAGATGATAGCCCAAGTAGCGGAACGCAAAGACTGACCATAAGTTTCTTTGTCATTGCGCTGCAGCAGTGCAATCCAGGTAATGGCAACCGGATTCTCCATGGCGCTTCTCACCATCAGTCCGGCAGTTTGATTTATCTCTTTCTCTTCAACATTGGAGCCAAGACGAATTTGCTCATGAATTGTTTTGAGGTTTAAGGCCGTTTCTTCAAAGGTTTTTTGGGCTTTCGCAACATCCTTGGAAGAAGGAGTATTGGCTCTGGCTACATAACGATTGTGTTCCAGCTTGAGAGGAACCTGTGATTGGCGATAATCACCAGCCCGACTGTCCAGACCTTTGGTTTCCAATTCGGCAACAGGCAAGTTCCGGCTCTTGGCAACATCCACATAGACATACTGGCAGAGAGAGCGGATTGCCATGATCTCTCGGTGTGATCTCAGGGCAAAGCCTTGAAGTGGGAATGATGTTTGCGACCAGGGGCGATCGAGTGCAGAAACAAACATGCCCAACTTGAGGTCGGTCACGTCGATTTTCTTTTGTTTCAGTTCTGCCACTTTACGCTCATCCGCCGAAAAAAATCGGTAGTTAACTTTTCAACGGATATCTTTGGACTCCGAATTTCGAACCGCCAGCTATTTTTACCGGTCGAGTAGAGTGATTTTTAAAAAGTTTCGACTAGTTCACACTTTGTGCGTGCACGGCTCTCACAAAGGTGCTGACATGGTCGGGGTTTATATCTGGCGTGATTCCGTGCCCCAGATTAAAGATATGTCCGGGACCGAGGCCATAGGCCTCCAGTATGCGCTTTACCTCTGACTCAATCGCCGTAGGGCTGGTGCGTAAAATGGCTGGATCCATATTGCCCTGTAAAGCGACGCGATCGCCAACCCGGCGCCGGGCAGCGTCTATTCCAATTGACCAGTCCAGTCCCAGAGCGGCACAGCCGGTATCGGCAATTTCTTCCAACCAGGGGGATCCGTTCTTTGTAAAAAGAATAATAGGGATATCGGTGTTATGCGCCAGTTCTGCAACTATCTTGTGCATATAGGCTAGGGAAAATTCCCGATAGGCAGCATCACTGAGTACTCCACCCCAGGTATCAAATATTTGAATAGCTTGGGCGCCGGCATCTATTTGCGCTTGCAGATACTGACTGACGGAAATGGCGAGTTTATCCAAAAGCTGATGCAGGCTTTGTGGGTCGTCGTAGAGCATACCTTTTATAAGGCGAAATTCGCGGGTCGATTGACCTTCCACCATGTAGGTGGCCAGTGTCCAGGGGCTTCCTGAGAATCCTATCAGTGGAACGCGCCCGTCCAATTCTTTGCGTATAAGACTGACGGCGTCGGTTACGTAACCGAGCGACTCTGCTATGTCGGGAATGCCCAGTGTGTTTACCTCAGCAGCGGATCGAACAGGGCGTTCAAACTTGGGGCCTTCCCCTTCAACAAAATGTAGACCAAGCCCCATAGCGTCAGGGATGGTAAGAATGTCGGAGAAAAGTATCGCCGCATCAAATTCGAAGCGTTCCAGAGGTTGTAAAGTAACTTCGCAGGCCAGTTCCGGATTAGTACAGAGGTTCATAAATGAACCGGCTTTTTCACGCACTGCACGATATTCTGGTAGATAGCGGCCCGCTTGGCGCATCATCCAGATCGGTGTGCAGTCCGTTGGTTGCCTCCGCAGTGCGCGCAGGAAACGGTCATTTTTTAGTTCAGACATGCCTTAACCGACATTCAGGAAGTCGAGGATACCCTCGGCTGCCTGACGTCCTTCCCAAATTGCAGTAACTACCAAATCACTACCTCGTACCATATCGCCTCCGGCGAATATTTTGGGGTTGGTGGTTTGAAAGGAATACTCCTGGCTTTCCGGGGCGATTACACCCCCCCAGTCGTTTAATTCGACATTGAAGTCGGCCAGCCAGGGTGCAGGGCTGGGCTGGAAGCCAAAAGCTATGAGCACAATGTCGGCGTCCAGTACAGTTTCGCTGCCGGGAATGGGCTCCGGGCGCTGGCGGCCCCGTTCGTCGGGTTCGCCAAGGCGTGTTTGCACCACCTTGATACCTTCAACCTTGTCTGAACCGACGACCTCGATTGGCTGGCGATTGAACAGGAATTCAACCCCTTCTTCGCGGGCATTTCTAACTTCACGTCTGGATCCGGGCATATTGGCTTCGTCGCGACGGTAGACACAGCTGACCGAAGCGGCGCCTTGACGGACGGAGGTTCGCACACAGTCCATAGCGGTATCGCCACCACCCAGTACAACAACGCGCTTGCCTTCAACATTAATAAAGTCTGAGGGGTCTTTTTCAAAATCCAGAAGGCGATTTACATTGGATACCAGGAAGGGCAAAGCGTCGATAACATTGGGCAGGTCTTCACCGGGGAAACCGCCTTTCATGTAGGTGTAGGTGCCCATACCCAGGAAAACTGCATCAAATTCAGCCAGCAGTTCCTGCATGGAAACGTCTGAACCAACCTCGGTGTTGAGGCGGAATTCAATGCCCATGCCTTCAAAGATCTCGCGACGACGTTGCATGACCTTTTTTTCCAGCTTGAAGGGTGGGATGCCGAAGGTCAGCAGTCCGCCAATTTCCGGGTATTTGTCAAAAACTACCGGTTTAACTCCGTTGCGCACCAAGATGTCTGCGCAACCCAGGCCCGCCGGGCCGGCACCGATAATGGCGACTTTTTTGTCGGTCCATACCACTTTGGACATGTCGGGCCGCCAGCCCAGAGCAAAGGCTGTATCGGTAATATATTTTTCGGCATTGCCAATGGTTACCGCGCCGAATCCGTCATTCAGTGTGCAGGCACCTTCACAGAGTCGATCCTGTGGGCATACGCGGCCACAGACTTCGGGCAGTGAATTGGTTTGATGGCAGAGCTCGACAGCTTCCATGACATTGCCTTCAGCGATCAGCTTGAGCCAGTTGGGAATGTAATTGTGAACCGGGCACTTCCACTCGCAATAGGGGTTGCCGCAAGCCAGACAACGCTCGGCCTGGTCGGCTACCTGATGGCGATTAAAGGGTTCATAAATTTCTACGAACTCTTGTTGGCGCTTGCGCATAGACCGTTTTTTGGGGTCTTGGCGGCCGACATCGATAAACTGAAAAACGTTAGACATGAGTATTCAATCTCAGCAATTACTGCGGAGCCGCAATAGTGCGTTCCAGCAGGTCTTTTAGGCTGGCTGCTTTGGGTTTTACCAGCCAGAACTTATGGATAAAATCGTCGAAGTTTTCCATCAACTCGGCGCCCCAGGCACTACCGGTTTCTTCAGTAAACTCAACAATCATATCGCGCAGGTGCTGTGCGTAGCCTTCCGAGGATTCGCTGGAAATACGCTGTAACTCGACCAGTTCCGAGTTGTATTTGTCGACGAAGGTGCGGTCTTCGTCCAGTACATAGGCAAATCCGCCAGTCATGCCAGCGCCGAAGTTATAGCCGGTTTCTCCGAGAACTGCGACAACGCCACCGGTCATGTATTCACAACAGTGATCGCCTGCACCCTCTACTACGACCTGGGCACCGGAGTTGCGCACAGCGCAACGTTCGCCAGCCCGGCCGGCGGCTAATAACTTGCCACCGGTGGCGCCGTAAAGGCAGGTATTACCGATAATACTGGTTTTACGGGATTCAAAACTGCTGTTCTTGGGAGGGAAGAGCACAATCTTGCCACCGGCCATGCCTTTGCCGACGTAGTCGTTGGCGTCACCTTCAATATAGAGTTCCAGGCCGCCAGCGTTCCAGGCGCCAAAGCTCTGGCCGGCAACACCGGTAAAGTTGAGGCGTATCGGTGCGTCGTCCATGCCTTTATTGCCGTGTCGCAAGGCGATTTCACCGCTGACGCGGGCGCCGATCGAGCGATCACAGTTGGTAATTTCGAAATCAAAAACACCGCCACTTTTGGCTTCGATGGCGGGCAGAACCGTTTCGACAATACGTTCGGCCAGCAAGCCTTTATCGAAGGGTTCGTTTTTGCTAACCCCGCAAAATTGCGGTTTGGAATCGAGCAGCGCGTCGGTGTAGAGCACCGGAGACAAATCAAGCTTCTTCTGTCGCTCGGTCTGACCTTCCAGAACTTCCAGCAAATCAACACGGCCGATAATTTGTTCCAGGCTGGTAAAACCCAGTACTGCCAGCCATTCACGCGTTTCTTCGGCTATAAAACGGAAGAAATTCATGGCGTGTTCTACCGCTCCGGTGTAGTGGTCGTCGCGCAGGCGCTGATCCTGAGTAGCTACACCGGTAGCGCAGTTGTTCAGGTGGCAAATACGCAGGTATTTACAGCCAAGTGCAACCATGGGGCCGGTTCCGAAACCGAAACTTTCTGCACCCAGCATGGCGGCTTTAATGACGTCCAGACCGGTCTTCAGACCGCCATCGGTTTGAACCCGCACCTTGTCACGCAAATCGTTGGCGCGCAGCATCTGGTGTGTTTCGGAAAGGCCCAGTTCCCAAGGGGATCCGGCGTAACGAATTGACGAAAGCGGAGAGGCTGCTGTACCGCCATCGTAGCCCGAGATAGTAATAAGATCGGCATAGGCTTTGGCCACCCCGGTGGCAATGGTGCCAACTCCGGGACGAGAAACCAGTTTGACCGAAACAAGGGCCTTGGGGTTGACCTGTTTGAGGTCAAAAATTAATTGAGCCAAATCCTCGATGGAATAGATATCGTGGTGTGGTGGCGGTGAAATCAGGGTGACGCCGGGAACTGAATAACGCAGACGGGCAATCAGGCTATTTACCTTGCCGCCGGGCAGCTGGCCGCCCTCACCGGGTTTTGCACCCTGTGCAACCTTGATCTGTATAACCTCGGCATTCACCAGGTAGTGGGGGGTAACACCAAAGCGCCCAGAGGCAACCTGCTTGATTTTTGAGGTGCGGATGGTGCCGTAGCGGGCTTCATCCTCACCACCTTCACCGGAATTGGATCGCCCGCCCAGACGGTTCATGGCTTCTGCCAGAGCTTCATGTGCCTCCGGCGACAGAGCGCCCAGCGACATGCCCGCCGAATCAAAGCGTTTGATAATGCTTTCCAGGGGTTCAACCTCGTCCAGAGGGATCGCTTTGCCGGGTTTGACCCGAAGCAAATCGCGCAGTGTGGCAACCGGACGATTGTTGACTATTTCGGAATATTTTTTCCAATCGGAGAACTCGCCACTGCGAACCGCAGTATGCATGGTGGTTACCACATCCGGGTTAAAGGCGTGGTATTCCTGTCCGTGCATATATTTAAGTATGCCGCCGGGGCTTATCGGTTTCCGCTCTTTCCAGGCATCTTTGGCCAATTGTTCCAAATCGGCCTGGAAGTCGGTAAAACCGGCACCTTTGATGCGACTGGATGTTCCGCGGAAGCAGAGATCAATCACTTCTTCGTCAATACCTACAGCTTCAAACAGCTGAGAGCCGCGATAGGAGGCAATTGCCGAGATACCCATCTTGGAGAGAATTTTTTGCAGGCCCTTGTTTATACCTTTGCGATAATTTTTATAGGCTTCCCAGGTTTCCATAACCAGTTCGCCGCTATCGATCAGGCTGCGCATCAAGCGGTAGCTCAGGTAAGGGTGCACGGCTGTGGCACCAAATCCGATCAGGCAGGCAAACTGATGAGCGTCGCGCGCGGTTGCGGTCTCGACCAGTATATTGGTCGAACAGCGCAGGCCGGTTTGGATCAAGCGGTGATGTACAGCGCCAGTTGCCATCAAAGCGTGGACGGGTATCTTGCCCTGCTCCAGACCCCGGTCGGTAAGAACTACCAGGTTGGTGCCTTTTCGTACAGATGCCTCTGCGCGATCACAGAGATCGATAATGGCGCTCTTGAGATCCATTTGAGCCGGATCAAAATTCAGACTGAAAGTCTCCGAGGGCAAGCCGTGAGCTGCGCCTTCATCCAGCAACCCTTTGAATTTTGAGGTTGAAAGGATAGGTGTTGTGCAGATCACCCTTTTGGCGTGTTCCGGCAATTCTTCAAATATATTGCTTTCCGGGCCAAAGCAGGTTTCCAGCGACATGACCACAGCCTCGCGAAGCGGATCGATCGGCGGGTTGGTTACCTGGGCAAATTGCTGACGGAAAAAATCGTATAGAGACCGGTTGTGCTGGGATAAAACCGCCATAGGGGTGTCGTCACACATAGAGCCGGTAGCTTCCTGAGCTGCTTCGGCCATAGGACGCAGCACTTGGTCACGTTCTTCAAAGGATACGGAGAACTGTTTCATATAACGATTCAATTCTTCGGTGGTTACCGCAGATACTTCCGCAATGGGTATTAACGACCCCTTGATACGAATGGCTTTTTCTTTCAGCCATTGCTTGTAGGGCTTACGGTTTTTCAGTTGATTGTCGATGTCTTCAGTGTGGTAGAGCTTACCTTCCTGAGTATCTACGGAAAGGATCTGGCCAGGGCCCAAGCGACCTTTGGCAACCACATCTTCCGGTTTGTAGTTGTATACACCGATTTCCGAGGCGACGGTAATGATGTCGTCTTTGGTAATAACCCAGCGCGAGGGACGCAAGCCGTTGCGGTCCAGAGTACATACGGCGTAGCGTCCGTCTGTCAGAACCAGGCCTGCAGGCCCATCCCAAGGCTCCATATGCAAGCCGTTGTATTCGTAAAAAGCCCGTAAATCGCGATCCATCTGACCAACATTTTGCCAGGCGGGTGGCACCAACATACGAACTGCGCGGTGTAATTCCATGCCGCCCAATACCAGTACTTCGAGCATATTATCGAGGCTGGATGAGTCCGACCCGGTGGTGTTCACCAACGGGGCCAGGGCTTGTGGATCCGGAATCAGTTCCGATTTGAATAAGGGGGTGCGGGCAACAGACCAGTTGCGGTTGCCGCCAACCGTGTTGATTTCACCGTTGTGGGCCAGCATGCGGAAAGGCTGAGCCAAAGGCCAACGCGGCAGGGTGTTGGTGGAAAATCGCTGGTGAAAAATACAGATGGCCGTTTCCAGACGCTCGTCATCCAGCTCAGGATAAAAGTTCGGCAGGTCTGCTGGCATCATCAAACCTTTGTAGCTCAAAACCTGAGTTGAAAGGCTGGTGACATAAAAGTCGGTTTCGTCTTGCAGGCTCAGTTCGATTTTGCGGCGAGCTATAAAGAGATTTGCGTCGAATTCTTTTTGGCTGAGATTGTCAGCACTCACAAAAAGTTGCTCGATTACCGGCATGCACTCCAGAGCTATGGGGCCGAGGCAATCGCTGTTCGTAGGCACTTCACGCCAGCCCAGCAGTTGGAAGTCGGCGCTGAGGTGTTTTTCAATCTCTTGTTTTTGGCGCTGGCGTGCCGCGGCATCGCGGGAAAACATAACCGCGCCGACGCCGTATATTTCTGGCAGGTCCAGACCGAACTCTTGTTTTGCAACCATACGCAGGAAGCGATCCGGTTTTTGTATGAGGAGACCGCAGCCATCACCGGTTTTCCCGTCCGCTGCGATACCACCACGGTGAGTCATACAGGTAAGAGCTTCAATACCAGTTTGAAGTAAACGATGACTGGCTTCGCCCTTGAGGTGGGCGATCAGGCCAAACCCGCAATTGTCGCGGAATTCATCCAGGCTGTAGAGACCTGTCGACATACAAAAGAGTCCTGTTTAACTAAGTTAGGGGCTAGATAATCTAGGTAACCCGCCTGCCAATTACTACTAACGTGGCTGGCCGAGAGGGGCAAAAGGCCGCCAATTTTACACGGGCGGACATATTCGGACAAATCAAAAAATTATTGGTCGCCTAAATCATTGCTATATCGACAAA
This sequence comes from Pseudomonadales bacterium, assembly GCA_041595415.1. Lineage (GTDB taxonomy): Bacteria > Pseudomonadota > Gammaproteobacteria > Pseudomonadales > GM7GCV1 > JABJGI01. The sequence goes on from JBFHKI010000015.1 coordinate 12,644, forward strand.
AATATTCGGTTCAACTTGAATCGGGGCTACTAATTTTTACAGCTGAGGCTAACATGGGGGCACAAATCAGGATAAGAATATGACGGCAAACGACTTAGCGGGCCTTATAGGCAACACTCCTCTGTTAAAGCTGCGCCAGCTCTCGGAACAGACCGGGTGTGAAATTTATGGCAAGTGTGAATTTATGAATCCCGGCGGATCAATCAAGGATCGCACTGCTCTCGGTTTGATAGAGTCGGCTCGGGCAAGTGGCGCGCTCAAAGCTGGAGGTACCATCGTGGAGGGCACCGCCGGGAATACCGGTATCGGGTTGACGATTTTGGCAAATTCCATGGGCTATTCGGCGCGAATCGTTATGCCTATGAATCAGAGCCGCGAAAAAATTGAACAACTTGAGCTGCTGGGTGCTGAACTTGAGCTGGTACAGGCAACCTCTTATGACGATCCGGGCCATTACGTACACCGGGCTCGCGCTATCGCCGAGAAATTAAATGCCGAGAATCCGGGGTCGGCTTTCTGGGCGGGGCAGTTTGATAACACCGCGAATCGCGATATTCACCAGAAAACTACCGGGCAGGAAATTTGGCAGCAAACTGGCGGGGATATTGACGGCTTTATCTGTGCTGTTGGAACCGGAGGCACTCTGGCTGGTGTGGCCAGAGCGCTGCGTGAGAAAAAACCGGATATAAAGATCGGTTTGGCCGACCCTTTCGGTTCGGCGCTCTATAATTATTTTGCCAGAGGCGAGCTGTTGTTTGAGGGCAGTTCAATCGCGGAGGGTATAGGTATCAGCCATATCACCGAAAATCTGGCAGGCACCGAAATAGATCTCCCGTTTCGTATAAGTGACGAAGAAGCACTGCCCCTGATTTACGACTTGTTGGCTCGCGAAGGCATATGTCTTGGTGCTTCCTCGGCCATCAATATGGCTGGGGCGGTGAAAATGGCACAGGAGCTTGGTCCGGGTCACAGGATCGTTACTGTGCTCTGTGATTACGGAACCCGTTACCAAAGCAAGGTCTACAATCCGGTGTTTCTCAAATCCAAGGGTTTACCATTACCGTCCTGGCTGTAGAGCTATCTGGCGATGGATCCAGTTGAAAATAGACTGGACGACCTGATCGCGGTTCAGTTCATTCAACAGCTCGTGGCGGCAGTGCGGAAAGCTTTCGAATTCAGCATAGCCAGATGCGATTGACGCAAAAATCCGGGATGCTTCCGGGTCGGTCACCCGGTCGGCTTGGCCGTGGAGTATCAGGGTCGGTATTTTCAATTCCCCGGCCAGCGCTAAAGATTTTTGTCCCGCTTCCAGAAAATCCAGTGTCAGCGCGGCACTGACACGTTCGTGATTCAGGGGGTCTGCAAGATATTCGGCCTGAATGTCTTTGTCTCTGGTCAAATTGCTGGAGTTTATGCCCCGGTCCAGACTGAATGCGGGCCATACGCCTACCAGAAGTCGGGCTAAAAACAACTTCCAGCCAGGAGGGGTAAAAGACAGCTTGAGTAAAGGTGAGGCGGCGATAAAACCGCAGAAAATGCGTTGCTCCACATTAAGCTGGCTTAACTGCAGTGCGTAGCTGAGAGCCAGGCCGCCACCCATGCTGTGGCCAAAGAAAAAAACCGGGAGGTCGGGATCCAGTTGATTTTTGAGAAAAAGCTGAACGTCCTCAATCAATAGTTGCCAGCTCGGGCTGTGTCCGCGCTTTCCGCCTGACTTGCCGTGTCCTCGAAGATCCAAGAAGCTGCATTTGCCGCCATCGGCAGCTATCTGGTCTGCGAACCGGGCGTATCTTCCAGCGTGCTCACCGAGACCGTGTATGCCTATGATTTGATACCTGGCCTGTTGCTCCTGGCGTGAGTACCAGTGAAGGTCCGTTCCGTCGCCGGCCTGAAAAACTCCTTGGGTAGTGAATCCTTTTTGCTCTAAGTGCTGCATGGTGGGCGCTCAGGGAGTGTTGGCCCAATCGTGCAGCCAGCCGCCGCCAAGAATTGCGCTGAGGGTAAGCAGTGCAAAAAACACACTGGTAACGGGGCTTAAAATACCACTGCTGCCGGAAAAGCTTACCAGGGCCAGTAAAGTGCCAAGAATGCCGAGATAAGGCGTGTAGTCTCGCTGGATAATATTAGCTGCCACAAAACCGGCGAAGAGAGATATGAGAATACCAACACTGACAGATATCGCCAGCCAGGGAAGTTCGAGGGCTGTCTGGTTGATAGCGGCGCTGAGATCCTGGTCTTCAACCCCCTGAAAGTTAAGCCACAGAGCCAGTATCATTGCCCAGACAAGGCTGAACAAAAATGAGCAGATCAGGTCGATGGAAAAACCGGCCAGAATGCCTTTGGTGATTCGAAGAAGTCTTGGTTCCATAACGGAACTCTAGTCCTTTAGGCGCAATCTATACAGGTCAAAATGGCGCTGCATGTCTCTTTGTCGGTCGAGAATGCACAGGTCATTTGCTTCGCACAGGTTGCTGATGCGCAAAAACTGGTTCACCACTACCAAAGCTTCACCGTCGGATTTCAACTTGTGATTGATGGCTTTAAAAAAACGATTGTGGAGCTCGGATGTGGTTGAAAAACCCGAATGAAAAGGTGGGTTGCAAAGTATCAGGTCAAATTTCCCCTTCACTTCGTCGGCGCAGTCGGAGGGTGTGCAGAGGTATTGATCTGAGCCATAGGAGAGCAGGTTTTTACGGCAGGCCTGGATGGCAGCAGCGCAGTTATCGGTTGCCACTATTTCACTTGCGCCAAGTTCGGCCGCCTTGCAGCTCAGGTATCCGAAACCACAGCCGAGATCCAGAACACGCAAACCGCTCAGATCTGCTTGTTCGGCGCTGAGCCGCTCAACCAGAAATTCCGAACCCTTGTCCACCCGTTGCCAGCCAAAAAGTCCGGGTTTGCTCCAATAGGATTCACCGGCTTTCATTTCGATTTGACGTAATTGCTGATAGTTGTCGTCGGGTAGCGGTTCCCCAGCCTTGTAGAGGTTCAGGTGTCCGACAAATAACTGGTCTTTGCCACGTTTTACCATGGCTTTGCTGCCAAACAGGTCCTCCGCTTTTGCCAAGTAGGTTTTGGTGCCCTCGTTTTTGTGGCCTGCCAACCAGAGGGTGCCTTCGTCGCGCAGAACCTGGGTGGCACTGTTTAGCAGGTGGTGTACAACGGCTTTTTCCTTGGCGACGCGAAAAAAAATACTATCCCAGGGGGCATTGTCCGGGTGTGTGAGATCGAAATCGCTAAAAGCCGCACGTACACCTGCTTGTCTTGCCCGGGTGATTTGGTCGCGACGGTTACTGATCAGATAGAGATTGCCATCGGCCAAAAGTTTTAACAGTGTGTCGGGTAGCTCCTGTTCGTCTGCTACCCATAGGCGCTGGTGTCCACGGGATTGATCGATGGTTTTGGCCAGCTCTTCAATGACTCTGTCCGTGTTAGACACTCTGGATTTCATCCTGTGTCAGAGCCCGGTATTCACCAGGTTGTAATGCGTCGTCCAGAATAATCTGGCCTATGCGCTCGCGGTGCAGCTCGGCGACAGATGAGCCGACGCAGGCCAGCATGCGTTTGACCTGGTGGTAACGTCCCTCGGTGATGATCAGGCGAATCTCGTCATCGGCGATTTTTTCAACTTTGGCCGGGGCTGTGCGCTGACTTTCCCCCTGTAAAAGCACACCCTGTTCAAGTTTTGCGATCATGGTGTCGGTAATATCTTCCGTCAGTATGGCGACATAGCTTTTCTCGCACTGGAATCTGGGCGAGGTAATGCGGTGTGACCATTTGCCATCCCCGGTAATCAGGACCAGTCCGGTGGTGTCGATATCCAGTCGGCCGGCAACGTGCAAGTTGTCCTGGGGTTCATCTATCAGGTCAAAAACGGTTTCGTGTTCCGGATCGGAGTTGGCGCACACCACGCCGACCGGTTTGTTCAGCATAAAAAAACCGGGGCCGAGTATTTCGATCAGCTCATCATCAAGAGTTACGCTGGCATCAGCTGTCAGGTTAAGCGAAGCGTCGCGAACTTTTTCGCCGTTTACTTTTATTCGATCGGCACGAAGAAGTCTTTTGACATCTTTGCGCGAATACTGGGTGTTGTTGGAGAGATATTTATCCAGGCGCATTTTAGGCGTGATTCCTTTCGTCGAACCGCTGTTGCTGCAAGGCATAAATTTCTTTGATTTGTGAGCGAACCCAGCGGTGTACAGGCGAGTTTTCCGTGCGCTTGTGGTAAATCATGATTACTTCCACCGGGTCGCGCCCTTCGCGCCCGGGAAGGGGAATGGACGAAATAACCCCGGCTGCTTTTACAAAGTCCTGACTTAGGCGAGGGGCAAACATGATGGCATCTGTTCTGGAAAGGGTTTCCAGAGCGGTAAGGTAGTCGGGTGTTTCCAGCACAATGCTGCTGAGTTTCAGATAGCGTTCTACCCGGGAGCGCAAAATACTACCTCGGGAACCCTGAGAGGAAAGAACCTTCAGCGAGATTTCCGGATATTGCATGATGTCCCGCCAGCCGGGTTTTTCCAGCTCTTTCAATGGGTGATCGTGACGCAGCAAAAATACCGGGTAAGTGACACAGAGTGTCTCGACAATAAAGTCTTCTTCGATGTCTGAGCGCTGCCCTGTAACCGTCACATCTACTCGCCCTTCGGTCATATCTCTGAACAAACTGTCGAGATCTTGAGATACCCGTATCGACATGCCGGGTGCTTCGTTCGAAATTGAAGCCATAAGCGAGGGGATCAATGGCAGGGCGAAGTGGTCGGTCGCGGTAATACTGAACCGGCCCTGAAACTGGGTCGGATCGGTTTCGCGTGAGCTCATCAGATAGTCCACCTGTTGCAGCAAGCGTTCCAGCTCGGCGTGCAGCTCAATTGCTCGTGGTGTAGGTACCATGCCATGAGCCGAGCGTGTGAAT
>JBFHKI010000016.1:0-17118 GCA_041595415.1 Pseudomonadales bacterium
AATCTTGCCTTCGTGCAAAGCAATACCCCCCATCAATTGCACATCGAAGTGGCGTAGTCCAATGGTGCGAACCGAGGCTTCACGAACCGCAGCAAAAGCCTCGGGCAAAATGTCCTCGAGACTCTCTCCCGCGCCCAAACGCTGCTTAAACTCCTCGGTGAGCGCAGACAACTCCTGATCCGTTTTGGCCTGGAAGTCGGCTTCGAGAGCATTGATGCGTTTTACGATGGTTCCCAAACGACGTAGTTCTCTGTCGTTATAACTTCCGAAGATTTTTTTTAGCAGTTTCATTCTGATGTGAATCTCAAATATTTTTAGAGGTATAGGGGTCAGGCGCTGTCAGCTGTACAGCACAATTAAAGTATTTGGAGGGACTCAGCGAACGGTGCGCTGAATATAGCTGGCCGGGTCAACAGACCGACCATTTTTATAAACTTCGAAGTGAACGTGAGGACCGGTAGAACGGCCCGTAGATCCCATGGCGGCAATTTCCTGCCCTTTGCGAACCACTTCTCCCAATTCAACAAAGAGCTCTTTGTTGTGGGCGTAAAGGGTGACCAAGCCGGAATCGTGAGTAATTTCAATAACGTTGCCGTAGGTTGAACTCTGGTCCGTATAGGTAACTACCCCTGAGGCCACGGCCAAAACCGAAGAACCTTCTCGACCAGCGATATCAATGCCGTTATGCCAAGCCTCTTCACCGGTAAAAGGATCCGTTCTCATACCATAATGAGAAGAAACCCAACCAGCTCCAGCGGGTAACCCTGAAGGCGAGGAGTCATTGCGAAACTGCTGATCAAACATCAGGGTGGACAACAGATTGAGCTGAACCTGACGGTCCGCAATCTGATAGTCGAGCTCATTCAGGCGTTGAGCCAATTCGGGTGACATATAGGAATCATCACCGATATTGGCCAGAGGACCACCCAGAGCCGGAGCGCTGGAAAAATCAAATTCACCATCGGTCAAATTGGCACGTACGGCAACCCGCTGCCCCAAGGCTTCGATGCGCGTTAGCCTCGCTTGCAACTCAGCAATATGCAGGCTCAAAGCACGCAGGTTTTTTTCCGTTTCGGTCGAAATCTCGGCAACCTGGTCACGCTGTTGATCCAGCTCGCTATGCATGCTTTCGGAAAGGTTCTGAAAGAAATCCGGTAACTGGTCCGACTGGTTGGCTCCAATCCACCAACCCGTCGCCAGCGGTGCTCCGAAAACACAAAGTGAAAGTAAAGCTTTCATCCACAGGTTCAGGTGGACCGAGGTGGTCTTACCGTGATTGCCTTTGATGATAAGTAGCTTCATTTTATTTCAGATACAATTTTCGACTATTAAATTATTTGATCTGGAAAAGCGTCTAGCCTGTAGCGGCAAGTGGCCTCATATAGGAAATAGGCGCTTCTTCTGAATCCTCAAAGGTCACAGTTTCCCACGCTTCCTTATGCGCAAGCAATTCGCGCAATAATAAGTTATTTAAAGCATGTCCGGATTTGTGCGCTCTAAACTCGCCAATAAGGCTGGTGCCCAGCAAATAAAGATCACCAATAGCATCCAGAATCTTGTGCTTAACAAACTCGTCTTCGTAACGTAAACCATCTTCGTTGAGGATATTGTACTTATCGACAACGATGGCATTATCCAGACTGCCGCCACGGGCCAAACCACGTGATTGCAGATATTCGAATTCGTGTAAAAATCCAAAGGTTCTCGCCCGGCTTACTTCCTTGACAAAGGAAGTGCTGGAGAAATCGATTTCAGCACTGAGGGGCCGGTTTTTAAATACCGGATGATCAAACTCAATGGAAAAAGCCACTTTAAACCCATTAAAGGGTCTGAAGATAGCGTACTTATCACCCTGATCAACCCGGATTTCCGAGAGAATACGAATAAATTTCTTGGGTGCGTCCTGCTCGGCGATGCCCGCAGACTGAATCAGGAAAACAAAGGGGCCGGCACTGCCATCCATTAGAGGAACTTCAGGGCCATCGACCTCAATTCGTGCATTGTCTATGCCCAAACCAGCCATGGCCGACAGCAAATGTTCAACGGTCGAAACCTTGACGTCACCGTAACCCAGCGAAGTGGAAAGCGTAGTATCACCGACGTTTTCCGCGTGCGCGGCTAAAGTTTCTGGCGGGTCAAGATCGACACGGGTAAAACTGATGCCGTGATCTATGGGTGCGGGCAACAGAGTCAAACAAATTTTTTGCCCGGTATGTAAGCCAACGCCCGTGGCGCGGATAGGATTTTTAAGCGTCCTTTGTCTAATCATGTATGTGAAATCTGCGTTGGGCCACAAAAGTGGTTAGTTTAGCGTGCATCGCACAAAAGAAACAGAACCAGTTAACAAGTTCCATATTGATTCCATTGATAAAAGCTGATGTGAACTCACCCGCTTTGGTTGCTTTACCGAAACGTAAATCCCGGAGACGGCAAAGCAATGAGCCGGAAACGCCCCCAGCCCATTGCCTGACATCAAGATCAATCCGCCTGTCGTCTCAGAAATGCCGGAATATCCAGATATTCCATATCATCGGGCTTTGGCATGGCCGTAGCTCTCATATCACCACGTCGCCCACGAATAACGGTAGGAATATCCAGATCGTTATAGTTGGTCGCTTTTGGCTCCTGAGTTACCGGCTCAGCTTCTATCGTGTTATCCACAACTTTCTTCGGTCGGTTCATGGCAATAGCATTTCCCAGACCTGTTGCCACAACGGTAACCCGCAGCTCCTCTGTCATGGTCGGATCAATTACCGTGCCCACGACTACCGTCGCATCTTCCGAAGCAAACTCTTCAACCGTATCACCCACCTCGGCAAATTCACCCAGGCTCATATCCGGGCCAGCGGTAATATTTACCAGAATGCCTTTGGCTCCCTGCAAATCGATATCATCCAACAGAGGGCTTCGAACCGCTTTTTCGGCGGCTTCACGGGCACGGTTATCTCCAACCGCAGAACCACTTCCCATCATAGCCATACCCATTTCACCCATGACTGTACGGACATCGGCGAAATCCACGTTGATCATTCCTGGCCGGATAATCAGATCAGCGATTCCCTGCACAGCGCCGTGCAGTACATCGTTGGCTTTGGCAAAAGCATTCACCAGACTAACGTCTTTACCCAAAACAGCCAGCAGCCGGTCATTGGGAATTGTGATAAGGGAATCCACATGTTCCTGTAATTCCAGAATGCCCTGTTCGGCGATGGCCGCCCGCTTTTTACCTTCAAAAACGAAGGGGCGTGTCACTACTGCAACCGTCAAAATACCCAGATCACGTGCCACACTGGCCACAACCGGCGCACCACCGGTTCCGGTACCGCCACCCATGCCGGCAGTGATAAAGACCATATCACTCCCTTGCAAAACTTCAGCTATACGCTCCCGGTCTTCCAGCGCGGCCTGACGGCCTATTTCCGGATTTGCGCCGGCCCCCAGTCCCTTGGTGACATGTCCTCCGAGCTGGAACACAGTGGCGCCATGCACATCTTTGAGCGCCTGCGAATCCGTATTGGCACAGACAAACTCAACTCCTTCGACCTGATTTCCAATCATGTGCCGTACGGCATTACCACCACCGCCTCCAACACCGATCACCTTTATTACCGCGTTTTGCGGGACTGCATCTACTAGTTCAAACATTGGCGTTTTCCTCTTATGGTTTCACTAGACTAAAAATTACCCTGGAACCAGCTTTTCACTCGTTCCAACAAAGATTCACTATCTGTATTTTTTCGACGTTTTTTGCGGCCGCCATCCATTTGTTCGGCAAGACCGTACTGAAGGAGGCCTACACCTGTGGCGTAAATTGGGTTGGTGACAATATCGGTCAAACCCTTTACTTGCTGCGGAGAACCGAGTCGGACCGGCATGTGGAATATTTCTTCGGCCAATTCCACCACACCTTCCATTTTTGATGTGCCGCCAGTCAGCACAACCCCACCGGCTAATAGCTCCTCGTAGCCGGAACGACGCAACTCACCCTGGATTAGAGTGAAGAGCTCTTCATATCTCGGCTCAACTACTTCGGCCAATGCCTGACGGGACAACTCACGAGCACCGCGATCACCGACACTGGGCACTTCGATTCTCTCCTCGGGCCGCGCCAAGCTGGCCAGAGCACAGGCGTATTTGACCTTAAGCTCCTCAGCGTTTGGCGTAGGGGTGCGCAACGCCATGGCTATATCATTGGTAACCTGATCACCGGCTATGGGTATTACTCCGGTATGCCGAATAGCGCCGTCGGTAAAAATGGCGATATCGGTAGTACCACCTCCTATATCTACCAGACAAACGCCCAGATCCTTTTCATCTTCGGTAAGCACGGCATAACTGGACGCCAGTTGCTCGAGGATGACATCGTCAACCTCCAAGCCGCATCGCCGAATACATTTCTCGATATTCTGCATCGCATTGACTGCACAGGTGACCAAATGCACCTTCGCTTCAAGTCGAACCCCAGACATGCCAAGCGGTTTACGAACACCCTCCTGGTCATCTACCAGGTACTCCTGCGGCAAGATGTGCAAAACTTTTTGATCTGCCGGTATGGCAACCGCCTGTGCGGCATCAATTACACGCTCGACATCCAGAGGCAAAACCTCCCGGTCGCGTATGGCCACAATTCCGTGGGAATTCAAGCTGCGAATATGGCTTCCGGCTATGCCCGCGTATACCGAATGAATTCGACAGCCCGCCATAAGCTCAGCTTCTTCCACTGCACGCTGAATGGACTGCACCGTTGATTCAATGTTGACCACCACACCTTTTTTAAGCCCCGTTGACTTGTGTGATCCCAAACCGATAACTTCCAAACCACCATCGGCTGTTACCTCGCCAACGATGGCAACTACTTTCGAAGTGCCTATATCCAGCCCGACGATCAAATTACCTTCCAGCGAGTTCGCCATATGCATCTCCCATGTGTTGAACTCCAGCGCCATGCGCAAGACCAGTATTCCAATTCACCGCCAAACCATTGGCATAGCGGACATCAATTCCTTCTATGGAGTCAGCTCGCTGAAACAACTCCAGCTTCCAGACTGCAATAAATCGCTGTATGCGGTTTAGCAGGTCTTTATTGCCCAACTTCAACAAAATGCCGTTCTCCAAAAACAATTCCAGATCACCCGTAGAGCTTTCATGTAACTCAATCAGTTGCAGGTTTATCTGCGACATCGCCTGACTCAGGCGTCGGTATTGCTGCAACAATTCCATCGGTTCTGCAGCCTTGCTTCGCAACAGAGGCAAATCCTCATCCGCCCGGTAACCTTCGATCTTCAACCCCTGATCACTGACATATCCTGTTTCGTTCCAGCGAGCGACCAAGCGGTGCTCTTCCAAATCCACCACCAAGGTAGAAGGCCACTGCCGGCTCACCCTTGCCTTGGCAACCCAGGGCAGGGTTTCAACTTCACTTTTCAGCTGATCCAGATCTACATCCAGCAATCCCATACCACCATAGGTGGCTAATCTGGTTTCAATTTGCCCTGTCCACCTCGGATCAAATTCACCACCTATCTGTATTTCCGATATTGGCTGGTTGGCGCGGACAAAAATCTGTTGACTGGCAAGCACCAATACCGAGACCACCACCAGAGCAAATACAGACTTCAAGACCCGGCCAAAGACACGCACCGATTTTCCTTTGGTGGGTCGTGTTGCTCCTTTGCCATTGCGTCGGCTACGAACTGGATTTTTCATCCGGCACGCCTTACTGAATCAAGAATCAACAAAATAAGACTGGGGAAATCTATACCCATTTGCCTGGCAGCCATTGGCACCAGGGAATGGGAAGTTAGTCCAGGAATAGTGTTGGCTTCGAGTAGGTAGAACTTACCGGTCTGAGACCGCATCAAATCTACGCGCCCCCAACCAGAGCAACCCAGTAAATCAAATGCCCTCAACGCCAACTTCTGAATACTGTCGCGCTCTTCGTCTGCCAATGGAGCCGGACAAAGATATTTTGTCTCCTCAGACAAATACTTGGCTTCATAGGTATAAAACTGTGCCGAGGTTTGTAGCTGGATAACTGGCATAACCGTGCCCTGAAGCACAGCGACGGTATATTCCGATCCAGAGATCCATTGCTCGGCGATAACCTCAAGATCAAACTGCGAAGCCAACTCGTAAGCTTTTTGGAGTTCTTCGGCAGTTGTTGCCTGACTCATCCCAAGGCTCGAACCTTCGGACACAGGTTTAACCATGACCTTGCCACCTAAACGGGTGAGCAGAGCTTTCCAATCTGTATCTTTACCCAGCACTGCCCAGGGCGCTGTTGGCAAGTCCTCAAACTCCCAAACCCGCTTTGTCTGAGCTTTGTTCAAGGTCAGTGCCGACGCCAGCACACCAGAGCCGGTATAGGGAAGCTTGAGGAATTCCAAAACTCCCTGTATCGATCCGTCTTCACCCCCACGACCGTGCAGGGCAATAAAGACCAGATCAGGTTTAATCTGTTGCAATTGGAGGACAATATCCGGCCCGACATCGACCAGCTGGTTTCTCACTCCCAATAGCTGCAGCGCTTCAGCTACAGCACGTCCGGACTGCAGTGAAACCTCTCTCTCGGCGGATTCTCCACCGTACAAGATAGCGACAAGGCCGAAATCTCTGGGGCTGATAGACTCAAGTCTTTGCAATAAGGTCATCGCAAACCTCGCTCAGCCAAAGTTGCGGCAATCTGATTGACGCTGCCGGCTCCCTGAGTCAAAACCATATCGCCACCGCGCACCAGATCGGTTACCACAGCGGGAATATCTTCAATATTCTCGACAAAAATCGGGTCAACCGCTCCGCGCTGACGAATAGAACGACAGAGGTGACGACTGTCAGCAGCGGCAACGGGCTGTTCACCTGCAGCATAGACCTCAGTAACGATCAAGACATCCACACTGGAAAGGACACGCACAAAGTCATCGTACAAATCACGTGTACGGCTGTATCTGTGGGGTTGAAAAACCATAAAGAGGCGCCGTTCGGGATAGCTGGCACGGACGGCCTGAATAGTGGCTTCAATTTCCCGCGGATGATGACCATAGTCATCCACCAACATGGCCGAACCACCGTCGGTCAACTCAAAGTTGCCAAGTTGCTCAAAGCGCCGCCCGACACCCTGAAAGGAGCTCAGCCCAGCGATAATAGCTTCGTCTCCTACGCCTTCATCGGTGGCCACCGCAATAGCGGCGGCCGCATTCTGGGCATTGTGGCGCCCCGGCAAATTAAGAGTAACTTCAATTGGCTTCAGGCCTTCTGGGCGCAACACTTTGATTTTGGTTCGACCAGACAGGTGCTCAATAGTCTGAATACAAAAATCCGCATCTTCGGCAAACCCGTAAGTCAGAATCGAACGATTAATTTGCGGCAGCAACTCACGTACTTTTTCATCATCGATACAGAGTACTGCCAGCCCGTAGAAAGGCAGGTTATGCAAAAACTCGACAAAGGTTTGCTGCAGTACCCCGAAATCACCGCCATAGGTATCCATATGATCGGCATCAATATTGGTGACTATGGCTGTCATCGGCTGCAGATGCAGGAAGGAAGCGTCACTTTCATCCGCTTCAGCAACGAGGTATCGGCTCAAACCCAAACGGGCATTCGCTTCACTCTGCTTTACCAATCCCCCTACCACAAAGGTCGGATCTTTACCGTCCTGCGCCAGGATGGTGGATACCAAGCTGGTTGTGGTGGTTTTACCATGGGTTCCGGCCACGGCAATCCCGTGACGAAACCGCATTAATTCCGCCAGCATTTCAGCGCGCCGAACAATGGGGATACGCGCACTCGCGGCCGCATCAATTTCCGGATTTTCTCTGGGAATAGCACCCGAAACTACCACTACATCACAGTCGCCCAGATTCTCCGCTCTGTGACCAATTTCTACCCGAATACCTATACTGCGCAGGCGTTTTACCACCGCCGAATCCCGCAGATCGGAACCGGAGACCTCATAACCCTGATTAAACAAAACCTCGGCAATACCGCACATACCGGTACCACCGATACCGACAAAATGAATGCCTCTTATACGTCGCATTTCAGGAACCGTTGCTGGCTTATCAATCAACATGGATAAGCTCCTCACAAATCTGCAGCATCCGGTCTGCGGAATCAGTTATAGCGGCGGCCCGGGACGCCGAAGCCATTTGTTGCAAGTTTTCCGGTTGCACCAAACGAGCCAGGATCTGATTTAGCAAGTCCGGGGTCATCTCGCTTTCCTGTATTAGTTCCGCTCCCCCCTGGTTTACCAACCACTGGGCATTTGCCGTCTGATGGTCGTCAATGGCAAAAGGGAAAGGAATAAACAGAGCGGGTCTACCCACAGCAGCAACTTCGGCAACTGTCATGGCACCTGAACGGCAGATCACAAGGTCTGACCAGCTATAAGCGTCCGACATCTGATCGATAAACGCCTCAACCTCAACGGGTAATTGCAAAGATGTATAGAGATTGCGGGTATCGTCCAGCCATCTGGGACCACACTGGTGGCGAACATTGATCTCCCTCTTCTGCGCCAATTCTTGCAGTGCAGCAGGCAGAACCTGGTTCAAGGCTCTAGCTCCCTGGCTTCCACCCAGCACCAGAATATTCAGTGGTTCGTTGGACTTGATCTGGGCAGGGGGTACCTCGCAAATATCTCTTCGCACCGGATTGCCCACATAGACAGCCCGCTCGAGACTATCGGGAAAACCTGTCATAACTCTATCCGCCCAGCGAGCCAATATACGGTTGGTGGTCCCTGCACGTGCATTTTGCTCATGAATGGCCAAAGGGTCGCCACGCAGTTTTGCGGCCAAACCCACTGGGCCAGCTACAAAACCACCAAAGCCCAAAACCAGATGAGGTTTGATTGTCGAAAGTATTTTGCGTGACTCCCACAGGGCTCTGGATATCTGGAAAGGCGCCAACAGGAGTGACTTGACACCCTTGCCGCGCACACCGGTTACCGAGATCAGATTCAACGGGTACCCGGCATCCGGAACTACCCGGTTTTCAATACCACGGGCGGTACCTATCCAGGACACCTCGCATCCAGACGCACGCAAGCGGTCGGCAATCGCCAGAGCCGGGAAAACATGGCCGCCGGTACCACCGGCCATAATGGCTACCCGGGCGCCCTTAATCATTCGACACCCCCTTACGCCCAGCTTTCCTGACACTGGGGCGTTTGGCAGTGGTCTGAATCTCCTGGGACATGCGTAGACATATCGCCGTCAGCGCCATACACACCAAAAGACTGCTTCCTCCGGAGCTGATAAAGGGTAAGGTCAGTCCTTTGGTTGGGAACAGACCGCAGGCTACACCAATGTTTATCAATGACTGCAGTGCAAACATGATGGCGGTGCCTATAGCCACAAAGCCCCCAAATGGCACACCGGCATTTACGGCCCGGATACCCAATTGAAAAATACGGCCAATCATCAGACCCAGAAGCAATATGGTCGCCAGAGATCCAAGCAACCCCAGCTCTTCGGCTAAGACAGCAAAGACAAAATCGGTGTGCGCTTCGGGAAGGTACAGCAGCTTCTGCAAGGAGTTACCCAGCCCCACACCTATCCATTCACCACGCCCAAAGGCTATAAGTGATTGGGTAAGTTGGTAGCCCGAGTTGAATTGATCGGCCCAGGGGTCGAGAAAGCTGGTAATACGCGCCATCCGGTATTCCGAGCTAAAGACAAAAAAGCTCAGCGCGCCAACTCCCAGTACAGCTACCGACAAAAATTTCAGAAAATGCATGCCGGCGAGAAACACCAGGGCCACAGTGACCCCTGCCATAACCACCACAGATCCGAAGTCCGGTTGCAGTAATAGCAAAAGCAGAAAAATCGACAATATTCCAATCGGCTTGGAAACCCCAGCCCAGCTTGCTCTCAGCGTATCGCCCTGGCGCACCAGATAGGCCGACAGGAAAATAATCAAGGCAGCTTTTGCCAATTCCGCAACCTGAATCGTCGCGCCACCGGCTCCGATCCAGCGCCGAGCGCCATTTCGCTCGATACCAACACCCGGTATCAAGACAATAACCATCAGGAAAAAAGCCAACAACAGGATCAGAGGGGCCATGTGGTACCAAAAAGACAGCGGAACCCTTACCAAAACCAATGAAATCAGGCACCCCATAAAGAGGAAAGCCAGATGTTTTTTCAGATAAAAAGATGGATCCTGTTCCGTCGCAGCGGCATAGCCGATAGACGCACTGGCAACCATGACCACACCAATCAGAAGTAACCCCACCCAACACCAGAACAACAGCGCATCAAAATGAAAAACCGCGGTGGTTGTGGTCGGCTGTTTAACTGCTTTCGAAGCCATTCCTGAGGACAGCGCAGTTACCTGAGATCTCATACCAGCGGCACTCATGACAAGGCCTCCACCGCCGAGCGGAACTGATTGCCACGATCCTGATAGCCACTGAACTGATCAAAACTGGCACAGGCCGGTGAGAGCAATATCGCATCCCCCGCCCTGCTCGCTTTTGCCGCGAGTTGTACGGCCTCCCGCATTCCCCCCGCTCGCAATACCTCGGGCCGGTTATCGAGGCTCTTTGCAATTTCCTCGCTGTCACAGCCGATAAGAATTACCTGAGCACAGCTCTCAGAGACTATTTTTCCAAATTCGGAGAAATCCTGACCTTTGGCCTGCCCACCGGCAATCAGCACTAATCGCCCTTCAATCTCTGTCCGCAGCCCCTGTATCGCTGCTATAGCGGCACCCGCATTGGTCGCTTTGGAGTCATTGAACCAAAGGCGGTCTGCTGGCCCCTGCACTGCTTCGCAACGATGCGGGAGCCCCTGAAAAGCCAATACGGTTTGGATCGCAACTTCCTGATCCAGATTCAACATATCCGCCATGGCTAAAACGGCCATAGCGTTACTCAGGTTATGGCGCCCTTTCAGTTGAATATCCTCTGCCGCAAAGAGAAGCTTCAACCCGCAAGCAACATAGCTGACGCCTTCTTTGATGCGCAATCCGTATTGGCCGAGATCCGGTTGATCGAAACCAAAACTTGTGAACCTCTGTACATCGGTCGGCATAGGTTGTGTCAGCAGGTCATCGCGATTAAAAACTATCCGGGATGCGCCTTTATAGATACGCTGCTTGGCCGCGTGGTAGGCGATCATGTCCCCGTAGCGATCCATATGATCCGGGCTCATATTGAGGATCACAGCAACCTCGGGCTCCAGGCTGGAAGTGGTCTCCAATTGAAAACTGCTTAATTCGAGAACATAAAGATCGTAATCCTGATCAAGCAAATCCAAAACGGGCTGCCCCAAGTTGCCCGCCGCCACAGCATTGCGGCCACAGGCCTTGGCCACTTCGGCCAGCAAAGTTGTGACACTGCTTTTGCCATTAGATCCTGTAATTGCAGCTATAGGGGCCTTGGCATAACGTCCAAATAATTCGATATCACCAATAACCCGGGCCCCGACATTCTCGGCTTCGAGGATATAACTTTCTTTTTTGCTTAACCCCGGGCTCAGAATAATCTCGTTATATCCACAGAGATCTTCGTTCTTTATTTGCCCGAATTTCAATTGCTCTCCAAGCTCGCCGGCTTCAGGCAATTCGATTTCTGCAACAGCCTCGCGCGTATCAAACCAGTCAAAGGGAATATCGCGTGCAGCCAAAAACCTGGCGACTGAACGCCCGGTAACTCCGGCTCCAATTACCGCTCTTCGGTTTGATGTGGCTATCAAGGTGTCCATTAAATCCGAACTTTCTCCGCGCTTACCTATCTCAATTTCAGTGTTGCCAGCCCAAACAGAACCAGCATCATGGTGATAATCCAGAACCGCACTATTACGCGGGGCTCCGGCCAACCTTTTAATTCAAAGTGGTGATGTAGCGGCGCCATACGGAAGACCCGCTTGCCAGTCAGCTTGAACGAACCGACCTGAACGATTACAGACAGGGTCTCCATCACAAATACACCGGCCATAATGAAAAATACGATTTCATGGCGAACTATCACGGCAATGGTTCCCAGTGCCGCGCCAATAGACAAAGCACCGACATCACCCATAAAAACCTGGGCCGGATAGGTGTTAAACCAGAGGAAGCCCATACCGGCCCCACAGAGAGCCGCACAGAAAACCACCAGCTCTCCCGTTTCAGGCAAATAGGGGATGTGCAGATATTCAGCGAATTGGTAATTCCCGGTCAGGTAAGCAATTACTCCCAGCGCACCGGCTATCATTACTGAAGGCAAAATCGCCAAGCCATCCAGTCCATCTGTCAGGTTGACTGCATTGGAGGAACCGACAACCACAAAGTAAGCCAATAATATGTATGCCGGGCCGAGCTCAATCACCACGTCCTTGAAAAAGGGAATGATCAACTGTGTTTCCGCCGCCACTTCGGTCTGGCTATACATGTAGCCAATGGCGATAAATGCCGCTACCGATTGCCACAGGTATTTCCAGCGAGCTGGAAGGCCTTTGGGATTGCGATATATAACCTTGCGGTAATCGTCGACAAATCCAATAGCACCAAAGCTGGCGGTGACAAAAAGAACAATCCACACATAGCGATTGTCCAGATCACCCCACAGCAATGTGGAAACAAAAACCGATAGTAAAATCAGGGTTCCACCCATGGTGGGAGTGCCGCTTTTACTCAAATGGGTTTTGGGGCCGTCATCCCGTACCGACTGCCCAATTTGCAGGTAATTAAGCTTGCGGATCATCGGCGCGCCGAACACCATGGAAATGGTCACAGCTGTCAGCACACCAACAATGGCTCTGAAGCTCAGGTAGTTGAATACATTAAATACAGAATAAAACTCGTTTAGGTACTCAGTTAGCCAATACAGCATCTTTTGCCCTCCCTAAATCGGTTATCACATTCACTACCTCTTCCAATCGCGCGCTGCGCGATCCTTTGATCAAAACAGTTACATCAGGACCGAGCAGATTCAGACAATACTCAGCCGCCTCGGCATTAGTCTCCATCCAGATTGCGTCATCCCCAAAGGCTTCGGCAGCCGCCTTTGTAGGCTCACCGACACAGATAAACACCTCAATACCGGCCAAGCGGGCTCTTTCTCCCATTTGCCGATGGAATACCTCTGAGTCCGGGCCAAGTTCGCCCATGGCTCCCATCACAAATACACGGGTACCGGAAAAATTCGTCAACACATCGATAGCACCCGACATGGACTCCGGGTTAGCGTTATAGGCATCGTCCAAAATTCTTGAACCTGACACCCCCCGGCGCTTGAACAAACGCCCCGAAACCTGACCAACGTGATCCAATCCCGCCCGGATTTCATCCAGGCGCATCCCTACGGAAAGAGCGCAGGTAGCTGCGGCCGCGCCATTGCTAACGTTGTTCAACCCCAACAGGTTTTGCTGTATTTCGACATCCCCCAGCGGAGTGTGCAAAACATAATTGGATCCTGCATCGTGTAGCCGAACATTGGATACCCTGACATCGGCAGCTGGATTTCCACTGGCAGAAAATGTCAAAGTCTGGACTGAAATCTGCTGTAAAAATGTATCCGCCCCAAAAGAATCCAGATTTACCACCGCTCGACCGGCATCTGACAGCGCCTGATAAATTTCGCCTTTGCCCTGCACAATATTTTCCCGCGAGCCAAAACCCTCGAGATGGGCACTGCCGATATTGTTTACCAGCGCTACATCCGGCTGCACCAGATCGGCCAGATAGGCGATCTCGCCAATGGCACTGGCACCCATTTCCAATACAGCAAAAGCGTGATTGGGTTGTAGCTCGGCGAGCATAAGAGGTACACCCAGGTGATTGTTGTAATTGCCCTTTGTGGACAACACTTCACCACGCTGGCGCAAGATGGAGGCCAGCATTTCCTTCACAGAGGTTTTACCACTGCTACCGGTAATACCAACAATGGGCGCTTTGAAAGATTCGCGGCAGCTTTTGCCTATCTCTCCAAGGGCATGAATTGAATCTTCAACAATCCACTGGGGAACGTTCAGAGTCTTTATCGGCCGCTCTACCACAAGAGAGCTAACCCCTTTCTCTACAGCTTCGGCTGCAAAATCATGCCCATCAAAATTGGGGCCATGGATAGCAATAAAGCTTTGCCCCGGTCGCAAATTCCGGCTGTCAATCGAAAGGGCTAGAAGGTCGGCGTCGTTATTCATCAGAATGCCGCCGTACCGGCTTGCCATAACAGATAAAGACATGTGCCCCATCATTGATTTGCCTCCCCCGAGTTTTGCAACTCGATCAACAAATCCTTGACCACCTCAATGTCGCTAAATGGCTCAGTGCGATCAGCAAAAATTTGACCACCTTCATGCCCCTTGCCCAGAACCGCAATACAGGAGTTAAGGGGGGCCATATCCAGAGCCTGCTTTATTGCCTGCTTGCGGTCACGAATACAGCTGACCGATGTGAGATCTTTCACCCCGCGGAGCATATCCTGCTCAATCAGGGCCGGATCTTCGCTGCGCGGATTATCTGAAGTGATAATCAGATGATCGGCCGAGTCGAGGGCAGCACTTGCCATCTGTGGTCGCTTACCGGTATCGCGATCACCGCCACAACCTAATACGGCAATCAAATGCCCGCCGGCCTCAACCGCCGCGACCTTAAGAGCTGCCAAAACTCGCTGTACTGCATCAGGCGTATGCGCATAATCGACATAAACTTTGATATTTTTCCTGTCGAGACTACCGACCAGCTGCATGCGACCCCGGGCCGGTTGCAATTCGGCAACCCTGCTCAGCGCAAGACTCAAATCGAGTCCCAAAAAACAGGTTGCACAAAGCGACGCAAGCAAGTTGCTCAGTTCAAACTCCGCTGTCATCTGTGGCAGATACAGCGGAGCAGTTCCCCATTTGGAATCCAGTTCGGCGTGATAGCCCTGATCAAATCTCAAACCGGACAAACGCATGTCCGCTTGTTGCCGCCCTTCCAGCGAAAAACACAACACCTCCATGGAACCTCGCAACTCATCTGCAAGCTCACGGCCCTTGGCGTCGTCAATATTAAGAACGGCACAACGAATTCCCGGCAGGGCAAATAGACGTTTTTTGGCTTTCCAGTACTCCCTTTCCGACTGGTGATAGTCCAGGTGATCGCGACTGAAATTGGTAAACAGCGCAACAGCAAAACAAATTGCCTCCACACGGTGCTGGTGCATACCGTGAGAAGAAACCTCCATAGCCACGGTTTCGGCGCCGGCATCCCGGCAAAACTTCAAAACCTCCTGCGCGCGAATAGCATCCCGGGTTGTCATACCATCGGCATCAACTAACTGTTCACCACAGGCGTGTACACCCAATGTGCCTATTGACGCCGCTGGCATGCCGTTCATTTCCAGTAACTGTTCTATCCAGGAACATACGGTTGACTTGCCATTAGTGCCGGTCACCCCGACAACCGATAGCTGGCGTGAGGGATGCGCATAGAGGTTACCGGCGATACTGCTCAGGGAAGCTCCGAGATGTTTCACTCGCACATCAACGCCATCCTTCAGTTCAGTTGCCTGGTCAGCCAAAGTAGCTGCTGCACCCTTGCTTTGCGCCTGCGCTATATAGCCAGCGCCTCTTTCTCCCTGCTCCAAACAGGCAAAGACCTGACCGGAGGTCACCTGACGACTATCAGAACAAAGGCCACGCACCGGAAGGTCCAGCGGTATTGATGCCTGATAACGAACCCCGGCCAAAAGCTGCTCAAGTTTGATTTTGCTCAGGGCAAGCTGGGAACGACTCATTGCCCCTCTCCGACTTGCGCACTTGCCGTGCTTAATTGTGAAGCCAGGGCATTGCTGGGAGTTTCCCCCAAAATACGCAGAGTTGCTTCTGTTGTCGCAGAAAAAACCGGTGCCGCCACCAAACCTCCGGAATAATCATCGGTTTGTGGATCCTGAATCACCACTATTGTGACGATGCGTGGATCTTCTGCCGGAGCCAGGCCGGCAAAAACGGCGCTGTATTTATGCGCTTCGTAACCGGAAGCCCCAACCAGGTGTGTGGTCCCGGTTTTACCAGCTACATCATAAGAAGGAGTCGCTGCCAGCTTTGCGGTACCGGTTTCAACAACGCCGCGCAGCATTTGCAATACGTCGTCTACCAGGCCGGCATCGGCAACGCGCTCGGGCTCCACGCTGGGCGCATCACGATACAGCTTGGGCGTCACCTTGAATCCACCATTCCCCAATACAGCATAGGCTTGGGCCAATTGCATGGGGGAAACGGCAAGCCCGTAACCATAGGCCAAAGTTGCCTGCTCTATAGGCTTCCAATTGTAGCGCTGCGGTACAGACCCCGCTGCCTCACCAGGAAAACCTATCCCGGGAAGCTCGCCAAGGCCGACACGCTGCAACAACAAAGGCAGGCTATCCGGATCAAGGTCCAGAGCTATTTTTGCAGTACCCATCTGGCTGGATTTGGCCAAAATCTGAGACAGACTCAAGGGGCCATAATTCACGGGATCATAAATCAGCTTGCCTTCAACCTGCATGCGGCCAGGTGAAGTATCAACAATCGTTTCCGGCCGATATCGGCCCGACTCAAACGCCGCCAACATGGTAAAAGCCTTGATGGTTGAACCCGGCTCAAACAGGTCTGTCAGAACCCGGTTGCGCACCGAACTGGTTTCAATAGCCGACCGGTTGTTGGGATTAAAGGCCGGCTGATTCACCATAGCCAAAACTTCACCGGTATCCACATCCATGGTCACCAGCGACCCCGAAGTCGCCCCGTGAGAAGTTACGGCAGCTTTAAGCTCGCGGTAGGCAACATACTGCAACCTGGAGTCCAGCGTCAGGGTTACGTTTTCGCCCGGGCTGGCAGGCTCCAGAACCTCCGCAGTCTCAACTACCCGGCCTTTCAAATCCCTGACAACAAGCTGCGACCCGGATTTGCCGCGCAAAATACTGTCCAGACTGAGCTCAACGCCCTCTTGCCCTCGCTCATCAATATCAGTAAAACCAACGACCTGAGCCGAAACCTCACCCGAGGGATAAAACCTGCGGTATTCCTCCATCAGATAGACACCCCGGCCAATATAGGGCTGCAGGGTTTGACGCATGCTTGGCACCATGCCCCGCTTTAAATAGACAAAACGTCGTCCCGACTGGTCTTTCAATTTCAGACTGAGAGTTTCTTCGGCCAACCCCAGCTCGGC
>JBFHKI010000017.1:0-17000 GCA_041595415.1 Pseudomonadales bacterium
AAACTTTTCAATTTGGCTGGTATCTTCTACAGCTTTGGCCTGCCGGATCAGATCTGATTGGGTTGGTGATCCTTTTGCTATTGTGTAGATCAGAGGCACGGTGGACTTGCCCTCGGACAAGTCGTCACCCAGGTTCTTGCCCATGGCCTCGGAGTCGCCAGTGTAATCCAGAACGTCATCCTGTAACTGGAAAGCCATTCCCAGGTGATGGCCGTACGCTGCCAAAGCTTGTTGTTGTTCAATGTTTGCAGCGCATAAGATTGCTGAGCAACGGGTTGCTGCAGCAAAAAGTACCGCGGTCTTTTTACGAATCACCTCGAGGTAGTTTTCTTCGCTGGTGTCGGGGTTGCCGGCGTTGATCAGTTGTTGAACTTCTCCCTCGGCGATGGTG
This sequence comes from Pseudomonadales bacterium, assembly GCA_041595415.1. Taxonomy (GTDB): domain Bacteria; phylum Pseudomonadota; class Gammaproteobacteria; order Pseudomonadales; family GM7GCV1; genus JABJGI01. The sequence continues at coordinate 392 of JBFHKI010000017.1, forward strand.
TTGGTGGTATCTGCCAGTACGCCCATTATTCCGGTATTACCAAGTTCTACCATCAGTTGAAAAGCGCGGGAGTAGAGGAAATCCCCAACCAGTACCGCCGGGCTGTTGCCCCATTTTTCGTTGGCGGTGTCGCGGCCGCGGCGTCGGTTTGATTCGTCAACTACATCATCGTGCAACAGGGTGGCTGTATGGATAAATTCAATTACGGTGGCCAGCTTGATACTGTCGGGATTGTCGGCTCCAAGTGCCTTTGCAACCAATAAAACCGAGACGGGGCGCAGGCGTTTCCCCCCACCCTCAACAATATAGTGGCCGATATTTTCGACCAGGGGGACATCGGAATGGAGTTGATCGATAATCATCTGATTCAATTGCTTGAATTCAGTTTCGACAGCTTTATGGAATGGCAGCATTAACTGCTTGTGCCCCTTGAAGAATCAATAGTGTTAAAACGCAGGGATGCTAGAAGTGGCTCCGACGCCTGTCAAGCTTCCTCTGCTATTGTTTTTTGGAATAGAAGTTTTTAAGGGGTAAAGACTGGATTAGAGGGGCTGTGGCCAAGCTGATTCCAAATAAAATCGCACTATATGCCTCTAAGCTGAAATAAAGCGCAGAAATCTATTGTATGGGTTGCGCAATTTTCGTAAAATCGCCGCCCTCGCGAATCGGGCATAAGGTCCGTAGAATCTGGAGAAGAGTGCGATGTACGCAGTAATTGAAAGTGGTGGCAAGCAGCACAAGGTGATTGAAGGAGAAGTTCTTCGCCTTGAGAAGCTGGATGCGGCCTCTGGGGATAAAGTCAGCTTTGATAAAGTTCTGATGGTAGCCGATGGTGACAAGGTAACCCTTGGGGAGCCATATGTAGCCGGCGGTAAAGTAACTGCCGAGGTGGTTGAGCAAGGTCGTGGTGACAAAGTTACCATCATTAAATTCCGACGCCGTAAGCATCACCGCAAGCAGGCCGGACACCGTCAATCCTTTACTGAAGTTAAAATCACGGATATTTCTGTCAAGAAGCCACGCAAAAAAGCGGAGCCAAAGGCAGAAGCAGAAGTGGCAGCAGCCGAGGAGTAATCTGAAATGGCACATAAGAAAGCAGGCGGTAGTACCCGTAACGGACGGGATTCGGAAAGTAAGCGCCTTGGTGTGAAACGCTATGGTGGCGAAACTGTTCAGGCAGGCGCTATTATAGTTCGCCAGCGTGGAACCCAGTTTCATCCGGGAGAAAATGTAGGTATCGGCACAGACCATACACTCTTTGCCAAAGCCGAAGGTGTAGTGAATTTTTCGGTTCGCGGTCCCAAAAATCGCAGATTTGTAGATATACAGGCGAGCGCTTAAGTCTCGACATCTATCGACAATCGGAATTTAAAAAAGGGGCTCAGGCCCCTTTTTTTATATGCCCTATAATCTGCTGCACCAATATCATATTGCGAGCCGCAACCCAGATGGTTGACTTCTGCGTTAGCCTAAAACGAGAGCAGCAATGAAATTTGTAGACGAAGCCATTATTAAAGTGACCGCCGGAAAAGGTGGAAATGGTTGTATGAGCTTCCGTCGGGAAAAATACATTCCACGGGGTGGGCCTGACGGCGGTGATGGTGGTGATGGTGGCAGTGTCTATCTGGAGGCCAGCGACAGTCTCAACACTCTGATTGATTACCGCTACACCCGTCATTACAAGGCCGAGAGCGGGCAACAGGGTTCTGGAAAGGATAAGCGCGGCAAATCTGGTAAAGACCTGATATTGCAGGTTCCCGTAGGTACTACGGTAATGGAGGTGGAATCTGGCGATGTAGTTGGCGATCTTACCAAGGCTGGGGATAGATTGTTGGTTGCTCAGGGAGGGTTCCACGGTTTGGGGAATGCCCGTTTCAAATCAAGCGTTAACCGCGCTCCGCGACAAACCACGAACGGTTCACTTGGAGAAGAGTTTGATTTCCGGCTCGAGCTAAAACTATTGGCTGATGTTGGGCTTCTGGGACTTCCCAACGCCGGTAAGTCAACCATGGTCAGTGCGATTTCAGCTGCGACTCCAAAGATTGCCGACTATCCATTTACTACTCTAATACCCAGTTTGGGCGTGGTGCGCCTTGATGCGATGCGTTCTTTTGTGGTGGCAGATATCCCCGGTTTGATCGCCGGAGCAGCACAGGGTGAAGGTTTGGGGGTGCGTTTTCTCAAGCATCTGACACGTAATCGTTTGTTGTGGCACCTGGTTGATGTTGCGCCGCTGGATGAATCGGATCCGCTGGACGCTATTGAGGTGTTAACCGAAGAAATTGAAGAGTTCAGTCCGACCCTGGGTCAGCGAGAGCGCTGGTTGGTGCTGAATAAAACCGATTTGATCCTGGATGAGGATCTCGAAGATTTGATTTTGCGCATAAAAGAAGAGCTCGGCTGGGAAGGGCCGATATTCTGTACTTCGGGTGTAGGCAGAAAGGGTATTGATGAGCTTTGTTACGCTACCTTTGATTGGCTGGAAGAGCGCAAACGGATGGAAGCCGAAGATGAAGAAATCGCCGAGGCAGAAATACAAATGCAGCGTGATATGCAGCGTGAGTCACGAGAATCCATTGAGCGTCTCGCTCAGGCCCGCAAAATGGAGCGTCAGCAGGAATCTGCCGACGATGACGATGACGAGGATGATGATCACGAGGTTGAGGTGATTTATGTGCGCGACTAAGAAGCAAGCACAGTTGGCATATCCGAACATAGGCAGGAGTAGAGAAGTGGAACGTCAGCAGCTCAAAGCCCCCGGGCGTTGGGTGATAAAAATAGGTAGTGCAGTGCTTACCAATGATGGTTTGGGACTGGACTTGGACTGCATCAAAACCTGGGTGAAGGATATTGCTGCCTTGCGCTCCGCGGGACATCAGGTAGTCCTGGTTTCCTCTGGTGCTGTGGCGGAAGGTGTTGTGCGATTGGGTTGGAACAAGCGGCCAACAACTGTGCACGAATTGCAGGCCGCAGCTGCTGTAGGGCAGACCGGGTTGGTGCAAGCCTATGAAACTGAGTTCGCCAAATACCAGATTAGAACTGCGCAGATTTTGTTGACGGCGGCCGACCTGGCTGATCGCCAGCGTTATCTCAATGCGCGCAGTGCTATTCAGGAGCTGATTCGTCTGGGAGTGGTGCCAATCATCAATGAAAACGATACCGTGGGAACAGAGGAAATCCGCTTTGGTGACAACGACACCTTGGCTGGTTTGGTGAGTAATCTGGTGGAAGCCGATCGCATGGTGATTTTGACAGACCAGGAAGGGCTGTTTGATGCCGATCCGCGCACCGACAAAAATGCACAGCTTGTCTCGCTCGGCAAATCCGGAGATCCCGCCCTGGACGAAATGGCGGGTGTGCGTCCAGGTTCGCTGGGGCGTGGCGGCATGGTGACCAAATTGAAGGCCGCCGCCTTGGCGGCGCGCTCGGGTACCTGTTGTGTAATTGCCAATGGCAGAGAAAAGGCAATTATTTCCCGTCTTGCCCAGGGCGAAAATCTGGGCACTTTGCTGGTTGCTGCAAACAATCCCGTGGGCGCCAGAAAACAGTGGTTGGCCGGACATTTAAAACCAAAGGGGCAGCTGATTTTGGATGCTGGCGCTGTGAAGGTGCTTTGTGAAAGTGGTCGCAGTTTGTTGCCTATAGGTGTGGCTGAGGTGCGAGGCAAATTTGTTCGAGGCGATTTGGTCAGTTGTCGGAACCAGGATGGTAGAGAATTGGCTCGTGGCCTGGTGAATTACAGTTCGGGGGAAAGCTGCCAAATTATTGGCAGGCCCAGTTCGGAGATCATCTCCATTCTTGGCTATTGCGATGATGAAGAGCTTATTCATCGCAATAACTTGGTTCTAACAGGTATTTGATATGAGCTTGTTTAAATCCCATTTGTACCAGATGTCGCCCTACCAGCCGCCACTTGAAGGCCGTTCGGTAAAGCAGCACCTGCTGCTCGATTTTAACGAGCGTACTCTGCCAGTTGACCCGGCGATCGAAAAGGCTCTGATTAAATTTATCCGAAGTGGCGCGCTACAGAAATACCCCTGCTATGGTGATATTGTCAGTCGTATTGCCAATTACGCTGGCGTGGCGCAAGCAAATCTGATGATTACCAACGGCTCGGATCAGGGTATCGATCTGGTAATTCGCGCTGTCTGTAATGCCGGGGACGAGGCTATTATTCCGGCGCCCAGCTTTGCCATTTACCGGCAGTTCGCCGAGATTGAAAATGCCACCATTATCGAGCCACTCTATACGCTTGAGAGCGGATATCCGGTTGATGATGTAATAAGTCTGTGTAATGCCAAAACGCGGCTTATAGTGATCTCTAACCCGAATAACCCTTCGGGTACTGCTGTTTCTCGTCCGGATATTGAGCGGATTCTCAAAGCTGCCCCGCAATCTGCTGTTTTGGTGGACGAATGTTACTTTGAATATTATGGCGAAACGGTGGTGGATCTATGTGACAACTACCCCAATCTGGTGGTGACAAGGACATTTTCAAAAACCTGGGGTTTGTCTTCCCTGCGTCTGGGGTTTCTGGTCAGTCAGAGTGACAATATTAACCAATTGCTGAAAATACGTGGTCCTTACGATATAAACCAACTCGCCGTGGTAGCGGTTCAGGCGGCACTGGAAAATCCTCAGTACACCAAGGATTATGTTGAAGAGGTGGTCCGTAAATCCAGACCGGCGCTGGAGCAGTGGTGTCGCGGGCGAAAAATAGATTTTTGGCCGAGTGTGGCTAACTTTCTGTGGACGTTTCCGCCGCAAGCTCAGGAACTGGCACAGTTCCTGGAGTCCAGAAATATTCTGGTACGTCCCAAGAAAGATGCCGCGGGACGGCTTGGGTTGCGCATTAATCTGGGTTCAGTTGAGCAGACGGAAACCTTGATCAAGGCTTTAAACGAATTTTACGACTGATATAAAAAAACCGGCTATTAGCCGGTTTTTTTATATGTCTTGTAAGGCTTGTATCAAGCTGCTGACAGTGCTTTAACCTGTGCATTCATGCGGCTCTTGTGTCGAGCGGCCTTGTTTTTGTTAATGATGCCTTTATCGGCCATGCGGTCGAGAACAGGAACCGCAGCTGCGTAAGCATTTTTTGCGGCTTCTGCGTCTTTCGCTTCAAGGGCGTTATAGACATTTTTAACGTAGGTACGAACCATCGAACGCAGGCTTGCGTTGTGGAGACGGCGCTTAGTGTTCTGACGAGCGCGTTTTTTTGCTTGTGCTGAATTTGCCATGTTTTATCGCAAGTTCCGTATTGAGTCTGGTTTTAAGGCGCGCCACTATGCCGACCATGTGGCGCATTGTCAATATGGATTGTACTCCAGAGAGCGTTATTCCTCTTTATAGTGAAAAGAGAGACGAAAAATTAGTCTTGAGACCCTGTAAACTTGCCGTCCTTGCAGCTAAAAGCCCTTTTATCAACATCACTAAAACCGGAGAAAGATTTGCCTTCGCAAGACAACATAGAGAAAACCCGTCCCGGAATGCTGAGATCCAGCACGGTCGTCGGTGCTTCCACCATGTCTTCCCGGGTTCTCGGTCTTGTTCGGGATATAGTGCTGGCACGGCTTATTGGTGCCAGTGAGGCTGCGGATGCCTTTTATGTTGCCTTCAAACTGCCCAATTTTTTTCGAAGGCTCTTCGCCGAAGGTGCCTTCAATACGGCCTTTGTTCCGGTTCTGTCTGATTACCGCAAACATCGCACCCGGGCTGAAGTGCAGCAATTGGTTAACCGAACCTTTGCTGCGCTGGGGTTGATACTGCTACTGCTGACACTTGCCGTGGTGGTTTTTTCACCGGCAGTAATGACTGTATACGGTATGGGATTTTTGAATCAGCCGGAAAAGTTTGCTTTGGCGAGCGAAATGCTGCGAATAACCTTTCCCTATTTGCTACTTATCTCTCTGACCGGCTTTGCCGGTTCCATTTTGAACAGTTATGACCGCTTTTCAGTACCTGCAATAACTCCGATATTTTTAAATCTGTCACTTATTTCGGCGGCGCTTGTCGCAGCCCCGCTATTTGAGCAGCCGGTTTTTGCATTGGCCTGGGGGGTGTTACTGGCCGGGGTTGTTCAGCTGCTTTTTCAGCTCCCTTTCCTGGCGCAAATACATCTCTTGCCGAAGCCGGTGCTTGATTTTAAGGATCCGGGAGTAAAGCGTATTTTCAGTTTGATGTTGCCGGCGATGTTTGGTGTTTCTGTGGGGCAAATCAATTTGTTGCTCGACACCATTATTGCCACCTTCCTGCCCAACGGCTCGGTTTCCTGGCTGTATTATTCGGATCGTTTGATGGAATTACCTTTGGGCGTTTTTGGTGTTGCTATCGCAACAGTAGCCTTGCCAAATCTTTCGCGCCAGCGATTTAACCAGCAGCCTGAGGCATTTGGCGATATGTTGATCTGGTCGGTGCGCATGGTGGCTCTGGTCGGAGTGCCCGCAACATTCGCCTTGATACTTCTGGCTCAGCCGATCCTGACAACACTGTTTCAGTACGGCGAGATGCAGATGGCTGATGTCAGTATGGCCAGTCTCAGTCTCAGTGCATACGCTATTGGCCTGTTAGCCTTTATGTTGGTTAAGGTTCTGGCAACCGGGTACTTTGCCCGGGAAGACACCAGGACGCCTGTGCGTATAGGGGTTTATGCCATGGCGGCCAATATGATCCTGAATATTATTTTTGTGCTTTTGTTTCATTACTTTTGGCATGTGGGACACGTGGGCTTAGCTCTGGCGACTTCCGGTTCTGCCTGCCTGAACGCGGCACTTTTGTATCGTGGTCTACGTCATGCCGGGCAGATCCCCGCTCTCGCTGTGCTCAAAAAGTTTGCCGGGCAACTTTTGGTCGGTATAGCCCTGATGAGTCTGGTATTGGGATTGGGAGGGCAATATTGGGATAGCTGGTCAGACTGGGGCGCCTGGTCTCGTGTTTGGCGACTTATGGTGCTTTGTGTTTTGGGCGGAGGCAGCTATTTCCTCGGATTGTACGTTACCGGAGCACGTATCAAAGATTTTCAGATGCGCTCTGCCTAAGAGTTGTATTCTCGCTCGGCTACCGAGGGTATAATTCCGGCCTTTTGACGAGAATGTCTCCGCTTCCACGCTGCAATATCCACCACAAGGTTTCAACCGATCGCGGTTTTGAAGAGCCCTGTGGTTTGGCAATAGGATCCTTTGATGGTGTTCATCTTGGGCATCAGGCCATAGTAAAAGGGGTTGTGGAGCAGTCTCGGCGTATGGGTATCAAAGCCCGGCTGTTGACTTTTTACCCAAGGCCCGGGGAATACTTTGCCGGAGACAAGATATTACCCTCCCTGATGAACTGGCGGGAAAAGGTCTGCTTTCTGGCCAGTTTGGGTTTGGATGATGTGATATGCATGCCCTTCAATCGCCGTTTGAGCCAGTTAACTGCAGAAGCTTTTGTTCAGGAAATCTTACTCTCTGGCCTAAATGCCAAGTATCTCAGCGTCGGTGAAGATTTTCATTTTGGGGCAAACCGCAGTGGTAATGCCGGTTTTCTTAAGCAGGTAAGTCATACGGCTGGATTCCAGCTGGATATAGCAGCAACCTGTACGGATGGTGATGAAAGAATTAGCAGCACGCGTATTCGCGAGGCCCTTTTAAAGGGTGATCTGAGCTCCGCTTCCAGGATGTTGGGGCGACCTTACCGGCTGAGCGGTAAGGTGGTTCAGGGTAATCAACTCGGTCGGACCCTTGGAGTGCCCACGGCAAATGTCCACTTGCGACGTAGCCGGCTCTGTGTAAAAGGGGTTTTTTGTGCACGAGTTTTGGTATCGGGAGTAGCCTATGCGGCTGTGGCGAATGTGGGTTATCGTCCGACGGTAGATAAGCGTGATAAACCGCTATTGGAAGTACATCTGCTCGACTATGATGGTGACCTTTACGGGCAGCGACTGGACGTGGATTTGTTGTTTAAATTACGAGAAGAACGGAGCTTTGATTCGTTGCAAAGCTTGAAACTGCAAATTTTCAGAGATATAGACGAAGCGAAAAGCTGGCATCAAAACCAGCCTGATAACTAGACAGAGAAAATGAACGACCCAATTGATTATAAAAGTACTCTGAACCTGCCAAAGACCGGCTTTTCCATGAAGGCAAATTTGGCAAATCGCGAACCTGCCCGGCTGAAAAGCTGGCAAGAACAGGATCTTTATGGGCAAATACGTAAGGCCCGTGCCGGGGCGCCCAAATTTATCCTGCACGATGGCCCTCCCTACGCCAATGGTGACCTGCATGTAGGCCATGCGGGAAATAAAATCCTCAAAGACATTATTTTGAAATCCCGTACTCTGAGTGGGTTTGATGCACCCTATAAACCTGGTTGGGATTGCCATGGGCTGCCTATCGAGCACAAGGTGGAGACCAAAATAGGCAAGGCCGGTCAGAAGGTCGATGTTGCAACATTCCGTAAGAAATGTCGTGAATATGCCCAGTCACAGGTTGATGGTCAGCGTCAGACTTTTGTGCGAATGGGTGTGCTGGGTGATTGGCAAAATCCTTATCTGACCATGAACTTCAAAATGGAGGCGGACACAGTTCGGGCTCTTGGCAAGATCATTGAAAAGGGCCATTTGCTCAAGGGTGTAAAGCCGGTTTATTGGAGTGTAGTAGGGGGGTCTGCCCTTGCCGAGGCGGAGGTCGAGTATAAAGACAAGGAATCTTTCTCTGTTGATATCGCTTATCCGGTTACGGATCCGGAATCCAGAAAAGCCTTCTCTGCAGCTTTTGGTGATGCGGCTGAGGGAGACATGGCGGTGGTTATCTGGACAACCACGCCCTGGACACTGCCCTCGAGTCAGGCGGTATCTGTTCACCCTGAACTGGAGTATGTACTGGTTCAGGTGGGTGAGCGTAAGCTTTTTGTCGCTGAGGAATTACTGACAGCCTTTGCCGCTCGCGCCGGTGTCGAGAATCCACAGGTACTGGCAAGGGCGAAAGGGGCTGAGTTCGAAAATGCCTTGGTCGACCACCCTTTTTACGATAAAAAAGTTCCCGTTATCCTGGGTGAGCATGTGACCACCGAGGCGGGAACCGGAGCGGTGCACACGGCACCAGACCACGGGCCGGATGACTTCAGAGTTGGACAGAAATACGGCATAGACATACTCAATTATGTGGATGATGCCGGGATTTTTCGGCAAGCCACGCCACTCTTTGCCGGCGAGCATGTATACAAAGTAGATGAAAAGGTGCTCGATACCGTCGAGGCGGCCGGCAACCTGCTGAGCAAATCCAAATTCACCCACAGTTTTCCTCACTGCTGGCGGACCAAGACACCATTGATATATCGGGCTACTCCCCAGTGGTTCATCAGTATGTCGAAACAGCATTTGCTGGATAAGGTGAAATCTGAAGTACCCAAGGTACAGTGGATACCGGATTGGGGCAGGGCGCGGATAGATGCTATGTTGGAGACGAGTCCTGACTGGTGTATTTCCCGTCAGCGTACCTGGGGTGTTCCCATATGTTTATTTGTGCACAAGGAAACCCAGGAACTACATCCCGACTCGATCAACTTGATGGAACAAGCGGCTCAGAAGATTGAGGAAAGGGGTATTGACGCCTGGTTTGAGATGCCGGCAGAAGAGTTGCTTGGTGCTGATGCAGACCAATACCAGAAAGTCACAGATACGCTGGATGTCTGGTTTGATTCTGGTGTCACGCATTACTCTGTTTTGCGGCAGAATGAAGAGCTGGATTTTCCTGCTGATCTCTATCTGGAAGGTTCCGATCAACACCGTGGGTGGTTTCAGTCGTCGCTAAAGACTTCTGTAGCCATAAACGATGTCGCGCCCTTTAAGCAGGTTTTGACGCACGGTTTTACCATTGATGGCAGCGGGCGCAAGATGTCCAAATCCCTGGGCAACGTTGTTGATGCCGACAAGGCCATGAAGCAATATGGCGCGGATATTCTCAGACTCTGGGTGGCCGCTACCGACTTTTCTGGTGAGATGAGTTGGTCTGACGAGATCATCAATAGAGTATCTGACTCTTATCGACGTATACGCAATACCGCGCGCTATCTGTTGGCAAATCTGGACGGCTTTGAACCTGAAAGTTCGATTTTACCTACCGAGCAGCTATTGGAGCTGGATCGTTGGGTGCTGGACAGGGCTGCGCAGCTTCAAGAGGGTATCCTGTCGGACTATAGGGAGTATCGCTTCCATACCATCTATCAAAAACTGCATAACTTCTGTGTGACGGATCTCGGTGCGTTCTATCTGGACGTGATCAAAGATCGTATCTACACCTGTCCGACAGACAGCATTGCACGGCGTTCGGCGCAGACAGCCATTTATCATATTGCCAACGCTTTGGTGCGCTGGATTGCTCCGATACTTAGCTTTACAGCGGATGAGATCTGGGAGTTTTTGCCGGCCACCCAAGGTAGTGTCTTTCTCTCGGAATGGTACCTGGACCTGGCTCGCCTTGATGCTGGAGCACAGCTTTCAGCGGATGATTGGCAGCGAGTAATACAGATACGCGAGTTGGTTAATCAGCAGATCGAAAACAAGCGAAAGGAAGGTGTGCTTGGTGCTGCCCTTGAAGCAGAGATAGATCTCTATCTTGGGCAAGGAGACTATCAGTTGTTGGATCGTCTGGGTGCGGAATTGCGTTTTGTTCTGATGGTATCCGCTGCCCGAATCCATTCGGCCTATGAGCCCGGTGTCGACACTATTGAAGTGAAAGTGCACCAAAGTACGGAGGCCAAATGTGTACGTTGTTGGCACCACCGTGAAGATGTGGGCAGAAACAGCGATCATCCGCAATTGTGTTCCCGCTGTGTGGAAAACATCGGAACGTCCGGGGAGACCCGATACTTTGCCTAGTCGTTTCATAGCTTGTTGGCCATGGTATTTGGCCGCAGCGGTATGGATAACTCTGGATCAGTGGACGAAGTGGCTGGCGGATACCGCTTTGAATTACGGACGCCCGCATGAAGTGTTGTTCTTTTTTGATTTGACCTTGTTGTATAACCGGGGAGCAGCTTTCAGCTTTTTGAGCGACGCCAGCGGTTGGCAACGATGGGCTTTTTCTGCCTTGTCCACTCTGGTGTCGGTATTTTTGATCTTGTGGCTTCCGCGACAAAGTAGCTTTTATTCGCGATTGGCCTTTTGCATGATTCTCAGTGGTGCACTGGGCAACCTGATAGATCGTATCCGGCTGGGTTATGTGATTGATTTTATTCACCTACATTGGCAGCAGCATTATTTTCCGGCTTTTAATCTGGCGGACGCCGCCATCAGTGTTGGCGTATGCTTCCTGTTGATAGATTGGTACCTGATAGAGAAAAAGAATGCTTGAAATAAGTCCCGGAACACTGGTTTATTTGAATTTTGCGATTCGCCTGACCGATGGTTCACTTATTGATTCCAATATGGACAGCGATCCAGTCAAATTTGAGGTGGGAGATGGCTCCCTGCTTTTTGGATTTGAGAAACAACTTTTTGGTATGAAGGCGGGTGAAACTGCCACCTTTCCTATAGATGCCGCAGATGGTTTTGGACCTCATAATCCGGATAACATCCAGAAGATTGGACGAGACCAGTTTAACGAAGTTGAACCTGAGGTAGGCATGATCATGGGGTTTTCCGACCCGGCTCAGGGCGAGGTTCCCGGGGTTATCTGTGCCATTGATGATCGATATGTTTCGGTCGATTTTAACCACCCATTGGCGGGCAGGGATCTGGAATTTGAAGTGAAAATTCACGCTGTAGAACCGGCTCAGAGCCACTAGGAATCAAGGGAATATCAATGCCAAACTCCGCTACTGATAAAACACTGCAGGTGGTTTTAGCTAATCCACGTGGTTTTTGCGCTGGTGTAGACAGGGCGATAGATATTGTCAATCGCGCTCTTGATGTTTTCGGCCCTCCCATACATGTGCGACATGAGGTGGTACACAACAAATACGTGGTTGATCGATTGCGCCAGCGTGGTGCCGTTTTTGTTGACGAGCTGGATGAAGTGCCGGATGACTCTATAGTGATTTTTAGTGCTCATGGTGTTTCTCGGACAGTTCAAAACGAAGCGGAAGTTCGTGGTTTGAGAGTCTTTGATGCGACCTGTCCGTTAGTTACCAAGGTACATCTGGAAGTATCCCAATTCAGCAAATCAGGATCCGAATGTATTCTGATAGGCCATCAGGGACACCCTGAAGTAGAGGGAACCATGGGGCAATACGATGACTCGGCAGGTGGCAAGATTTACCTGGTGGAAAACGAAGAGGATGTTGACCGCCTTGTGGTCAAGAACCCGGATAATCTGTCCTTTGTTACTCAGACGACCTTGTCAATGGATGATACGGCCAGAGTTATAGAGGCCTTGCGAACACGCTTTCCCAATATTCAGGGGCCTCGAAAGGATGATATTTGCTATGCCACCCAGAATCGACAAGATGCGGTTAAACAGCTGGCTCTTGAGTCTGATCTGGTATTGGTTGTCGGTTCGATAAACAGTTCGAATTCAAACCGTTTGCGAGAACTCGCAGAGAGATGTGGGGCAGAAGCCTATCTAATCGACAGTGCTGAGGATATCAAGGCGGAATGGTTAACGGATAAAAAGTCTGTGGGCGTAACTGCTGGAGCCTCGGCACCAGAAATATTGGTGGAGCAGGTTATCCAGTCTCTTCAAAAGATGGGAGCTTCGGTACCACGCAATGCTAGCGGTATAGAAGAGAACGTCCATTTTTCTCTTCCACGCGAGTTACGGCCTTAGGTTGGTCTAAGGCCAGTTTCCAGTCTTGGCGCCGCGACTATTCAGGGTCAAGTTGCCATCCGTTGATAGCGAACCCTGAGGTGTTGCGGTTAACAAAACACATTGGGCGATGGTGCTTCCCGAGCAGGCGCTGGCCGTAACCAGATAGTGCCCTTCGGTCGATTCAACATCCGAAGACGAGGAGTATCCGAGATCGGTTAAGTCAGCGGTATAACTGACTTCGTTCGAAAAGTATCGCTCCTGAGCTGACATCACCCTGGTGAGCATCTGCATTCCATCGGAACGTTTTCCACGGATAACCTGCTGGCTGTACTGCGGCAGGGCAACCGCTGCAAGAATTCCGACGATGGCTACCACTATGACCAATTCAATAAGTGAGAAGCCCTTTTCAGTCCGTCTGTTAATCATCATTAGGCTCTTCCTCTCTCCAATAGGTTTTTTCGACCTGACGGTTGTCACCAGCAGGGGTACATTCTGTCGCAATACAGAGCACTGCGCCATCTTCAAGAAAGATGATAGTACCTTCAGGAGCGATACCTGGGCGAACCAGTTCGATGTAGGTGGGATCATCTTCGCTGCCATCGCCTCCGGTTTCCTCATCGGTAAGCAGGTTTTGTCCGTTGGATAAGTCAATTTTATACAGTCGGGAACCTCCAATGAGACCACCGCTGCAGGAGTCAGAATTGGTATTGCCATCGGGCACGTAGCTGGTATAGGTAATAGTGTTCTCGTAAATCAACCCGGAACGCAGCATTTTCTCACCACTTGCTGTTAGAGGTACGTAATAACCGTAGGGGGCATTTGTGTACTTGTCTGCAGGTGCCGCACTGGATGCCCGGGCATTGTAAAGAGAACTGAAAGTCACATTTTCATACAGCGCGTCTCCAGACTCATCTGTGGGCGGCAAAAAGACATCATCTTCGAATAATACGAACAGGTAGTCGTCTTGTTCGGCATCTCGTGGACTGGCCATGTACCCAGAGCCAAACACCAGATTGAAGTAGGGCTGCTGGCCGCGATCGGCCGTGAGTACAACATCAGGCTGGTTATAGAAGCGCTTGAAATCAGAACCAGTATTCAATTCGTATATCTGCCCACCAGTGGCGAAGTCAGAAGCGTTGGATGTGTCATCGTTGATGTCAAAGCGGAATACGTTGCCGACGATATCTACTGCAAAAACTACGTCAGTAATACCATCTGCGTCTACGTCCACCGGGTTGGGGGAGCCGGGAATACTGTGAGCCATATCGGCAAGTCCCAGACTGTGAGTACGCAGACTGCGACTATCCGAATTACTTCCCGCTGACCAGAGAAGCTCGCCGGTTATGGCATCAACCATATAGATAGCATTCCCCAAGTCACCACTGGGAATGGTGGTAGCATCGTCATGTTGAGTGTCGTAACCACCGCTAAAGAAAAGTACGTCACGTTCATCACAGTTGTCTCCACTGCAATTCCAGTTGACCTTGGCCTTGATCATAGTTGACCAGCTTTGCCCAATGTCCTCGAAGTCACCGACACCACCGTTTATTTTCCATTTCAGAATGGGATAGATGCCTGAAAGGTTGCTTGGGTTGTAGTTGGATACATCCAGTGCATAGTAATCCCTGCCGCCGCGGCGCATTCCTGCGTAGAGATACACAAAATCGCCGTCGGCAGTCTCTATATCCTGATCGCTGTCGGATGAACTCTCTTCAACCCAGAGGGAAATTTCTCCGTCCATTCCATAGGCCTTGGGCTCGCTGGCGTTTCCTTCCTGGAAGAGTTGGATGTTTTTAATCAGATCATCCGGAATAAAAGACCAGAGCTCTTCACCAGATGCGCCGTCAATGGCGTGGATAAAGCCCATATTGGTGCCGACGTACAGAATGTCGTAGGGGTTATCTTCTGTGCCGCCATAGGTCACAAGGTAAGGGCGTGAATGCAGTGCATCACCGACAAAACGGTTCGCATCATTGGTCGAGCCATCGCCGTCATCATCGTAAAGGTCTTCACCGCTACCCCAGAGAATCAGGTTGTTTCGTTCGGAGTTACTGGCGCTGGCGTCCAGGCCGAGAAGTTCTCGGGTAATCGAGCTGTTGGAAGTAGTGAACTGATAGGCTCCGCTTCCTCCGGTCAGATTTACGTTGGAAGGGTTGTCTCCAATGTAGGTGTAAACCCGACGATTGTCCGGCATTTGATCACGGAATCCTCCGGAATCCACTTCGTTGCCATCCACGGTAGAGGACCAGATATCTTGAGCTGTATCGGCAAAATATCCTGTGCTTGGATCAATGGCGGCAATATTGTTGGCGTCCAGAATCGTACCGTCGGAGTTGATACGAAACTTTTTGACGTTACCTGTCCAGCGCGGGGAGTTGTTCGGACGGAACACGGCAAAGTAGATTTCATCACGATGTTGCAGTTGATTAAAGGCGTTTACCGAGATGGCCGGCGCAACAAAAGTTGAAGAGTCGGACAAGATGTCAACCAGGATACTGGTAAAGGCCGAACTCAGCTCAAAGGCGTTACTTACGGTGAAGTATTGTCCCTGCCCCTTGTTAGCTGCGGTTTGCAGCAAGGGAAGGTCAATATCAAATCCTATGGTATAGGTGCGGGCTGTCTGGGTGCCGGAAACACTGGTAGACATATCGTGGGTTGCCATGTATTCGGCCAGCTCGTCCAGGCAGGTTCCGGCTGAAGTGGTTGCATAACTACTGGAACTACAGGAATTACCGGTCAAGTTGCTAATGGCGGTATCACGGCCATCGTCGCTGGTTGGCTCCCCATCGGTAAGCAAGATTATATTGTTTGACTGACAGGAGTTGATGATTGGGGATACATACTTGCCGCCGCTCAAAGCTTCCGAGTCAGTGTTGTAACTGGAGCCGTAGTAGGGTGTTTCACCTTGCAGGTAAAGCATCATTTCCCACAGGCTTTCAGTCAAAGGGGTATTGCCGCTGGCCGGCAGGGCATTGATTGTATTGGTATATTTGTCCTTGACCGTTGTGAGCAGGTTATAGTCGCTGTCGATATCACGGATTTTTTCCAGTACATATCCACCACTGCTACCGTTAAGTCGTGCCAGACCAAGGTTCATGTTGCTGAGAGAGGACACCAGTTGAGTAGCTGCATCTTGCATCAGGTCCATTTTTTCGACGCATTCGTAGGTTACGCCATCGTCAACAAATTGATCTCCGGTGTGGTTGTTGCCATTACAGTAGCTGTCGGCGTCCCCAGTTGGCAGAGATCCGGTACTGGGATCCGGGGCACCAAAACGCATAATGTAATCATGGTAGTTAGCTGTAATGAACGAACGGGTTTCTACGCCATTCCAGTTGTATTCACTCCAGCGGCTGCTGGTATAGCTTGGTGAGGTGCAGTCGTTGGAACCGCAATTGAGCACATAGTCGAGAGACGAGCTATCGTTGACGCCGTGGTCACCGCGATCATTCCGGCATTCGAGAATCCAGCTGCTGTCGTCACTATTTTCCAGAGCATCTGACCAATTGGCTTCGGTTATTTCTACATCGGTTTGAGTTGTAACTTCATTGCAAACTTCGACAGTACCCGCACCGCCATAGGTGATATCCAGATCGTAATCGGAATTGTTGCTGCGACCACGTACCGCTACGTAAACGTTTTGGTCGCTGGAACCAATGGTGATTTCGCAGGTTTCCGAACTGTTGCGGATATCATTTTCGCGACAATCATAGTTTCTAGTGGTCGGCCAGCTTCCTTGGCGTACGTACAATCGAATTCGGTCGTTGCGACTATAGGTTGTGCCGGTTGCGGAGAAGCTGGTGCCAGCTCCGACACTGTAAGGGCCATAGTATTCCCAATCGCCACTATCTACCTGGCCACTTTCATTGATCTCTACGCTACCA
>JBFHKI010000018.1:0-16963 GCA_041595415.1 Pseudomonadales bacterium
GAAGCTGGAGTTCTTTGGTCGTGTGGAAAATCTGACCGACAAGGAATATGTCGAGATAACGGGTTATAACACTCCGGGACGTACGGTCTATCTGGGTGCGAGATACAGTTTTTAACCTGTCAGAAATTCACAGCAAGTGGTGAGGTGCCGATTGGTGCCTCATCAATCGACCAAGATCTTATCTGGAGCAGCGATGATGGATAAAGCGCAAAAGCATAAAAAATCGATGCAGAAACAAAAGCAGAAGGTTGATGCCCGGATAGAACAGGCTGCCACCGAGAAAGGGCTGGTGGTTCTGCTCACCGGGAATGGCAAAGGGAAAAGCAGTTCGGCTTTTGGCATGGTTCTGCGGGCTATGGGTTACGGTCAGCGTATTGGTGTTGTGCAGTTCATCAAGGGCCAACAGTTGTCCGGCGAGGAAATCTATATCCGCGATAAATGCCCGGATATTTTCTTTTATCAAATGGGAACGGGGTTCACCTGGAATACTCAGGATCGCACAGCGGATATTGAAGCGGCTGAGCGCACTTGGGACAGAGCTGCCAGCTTGCTCCAGGACCCGGGTTTCGACTTGGTTGTGCTGGACGAGCTGACGTACATGATTGCTTACCAGTATCTGGATGAGCAAATGATTCTGGATTCTATCGCCAATCGCCCAACTAACCAGAGTGTGGTAGTGACAGGGCGGGGCGGTGGTAGTGCTCTGCAGGATCTGGCTGATACGGTTTCCGAGGTCAAGGAAATCAAACACGCCTTCAAGGCGGGCATTAAAGCCCGGCGTGGAGTGGACTTTTGAGGGGCGTGGAAACATTGCCATGCGGCCCGGGAGCGTTTCAGCTCCACAGCTGTCATTGCTTAACACTCCCGGCAGGTGACTTAACCGCCCAGTCCCAGGCGAGTGGGATGGGATGAGTCAGCTGAAGCCTGGCAAAACCCTGATGATTCAGGGTACTACCTCCGATGCGGGCAAAACCACCCTGGTTGCGGGTTTGTGTCGGCTTTTCGCCCGATCCGGTTATTCGGTTGTACCTTTTAAACCACAAAATATGGCGCTCAACAGTGCGGTTACTCTGGATGGGGGAGAAATAGGACGGTCGCAAGCCTTACAAGCCGTGGCATGTGGTATTGAATGTCATACGGATATGAACCCGGTTTTGCTCAAGCCAAATTCGGATACCGGAGCACAGGTTATTGTGCAGGGTCGGGCAGTTCAAAATCTTGAGGCGATTGCCTACCACAACTACAAACCTTTGGCGTTAAAGGCGGTGCTGGACTCCTACCGAAGGCTCTGCCAGCAATATGAGCTGGTGTTTGTCGAGGGGGCTGGCAGTCCGGCAGAGATTAATTTACGCAAGGCGGATATCGCTAATATGGGGTTTGCCGAAGCCGTCAATTGCCCGGTAATTCTGGTGGCAGACATTGATCGGGGCGGTGTGTTTGCTCATCTGGTAGGTACGCTTGAACTGCTGTCAGAAACTGAACGGGAGCGGGTTGTAGGTTTTGTTATCAACCGCTTTCGCGGCGATATGGAGTTGCTGGAAAGTGGTCTGGAATGGCTTGAGAGCAAAACCGGAAAGCCGGTGTTGGCGGTATTACCCTATCTGCCAAACTTGCAGCTGGATGCCGAGGACGGTATCGCTCAGGCAGAACAGACAGCCGAGGTTTCACGGCAGATCAACATCAAGGTTTTGGTTTTTCCACACATCAGTAACCACACAGATTTTGAGGTGCTCGAATTACATTCACAGGTAAATCTTCAATATGTGGGGGATTATCATAAAGCCGGTAAAAGTCTGGCTGCTGCCGACCTGATTATTTTACCCGGCAGTAAGAATGTTCGGTCAGATCTGGACTGGATGTGTGCCCAGGGGTATGACCAGCAGCTTGCACAGCACCTCAGATATGGGGGCAAAGTCCTGGGTATCTGTGGAGGCTTTCAAATGCTGGGTGAGCAGATCCTCGATCCGCAGGGGATAGAAGGTTCCAGCGGTCAGAGTAAAGGTTTGGGTTATCTGTCTATGTCAACCGAACTTATGCCTGACAAGCAGCTAAGGCGAGTAAAGGGTCATATGGTTCTGGGTTGCGGAAGTCGATTTGAGGGATATGAAATTCACTGTGGGCAAAGTTCTGGTAGTGCATTGGATCATCCGTTGGTTGAACTCTCTCATGGCCCGGATGGAGCTGTTTCTGCCGATGGATTAGTGGCCGGAACCTATGTGCATGGTTTGTTGGATAGCTCCGGAGCTCTGTTGGACATTCTGCAATGGGCCGGATTTGAGAAAGCTGAAGCTCTGGATAGGAATGCACTGAGAGAGAGGGATTTGAATTGCCTGGCCGATTGTATTGAGGAGCAGATGGATTGGCAGGCTTTTACATTGGCAACCGGTCTGGATATTGCCTTGTTGGGTACCGAGCTAACCCGGGAGCTAAGGGGGTGACAGCTTTGCGACCAAGGCTGATCGGTGGTGCAAAATTGATTGTTCTCCTGACTTTGCTTTGTCCACTGGTATTGGTGTTTGGTGTTTTATTGGGGCCGACCGGGCTTTCGGTATTGGACGGATTTAGCGCTCAGGAATTGATGATTTTTCGAGAGATCCGATTGCCGCGGGTCTTGTTGTCGGCCTTGATTGGCGCCGTGTTGGCTATGTCCGGTGCCGTGTTGCAGGGGTTGTTTCGAAACCCTTTGGCCGATCCGAGTTTGATAGGTATTTCTGCCGGCGCCTCGGTGGGAGCCAGTGCAGCCATTCTGTTTGGTATGGGTTGGCTTTCGCTCTGGGGGTTGGGCGGTCTGTCGATGGTTGCCTTTGGCGCTTTTGTTGGGGGGGCTCTTGCGGTGATGCTGGTGTACTCCCTGTCGACCAGTTCCGAAGGTACTTCTGTTACGACCATGTTGTTGGTCGGGATTGCCATTAGTGCGTTGGCCGCGGCATCCAATAATCTGATGAGTCTGATGGCTGACAATGAGATGTTGCGCCGTATGAGCCTGTGGCAGATGGGTAATCTGGATTTGGCCAACTGGAGCCGGGTGTTACTTGCGGCACTGATGTTGGGTGTCTTTTTGCTTTTGTTGCGTAATCAGGCCGCTAGCCTCAACGCTTTTTTGTTGGGTGAATCCGAGGCGCGACACCTGGGCATAGCTGTAAACGGGGTCAAGAGAAGACTGATTTTCTTGACCGCTTTGGGTGTGGGTATCGCCACTGCGATGGCCGGAACCATTGCTTTTGTCGGGTTGATCGTGCCCCATCTGGTAAGACTGATTTCCGGCCCGGATCATCGAACTCTGATTCCTGCCTCGGGACTTTTGGGAGCCATTCTTTTGGTTTTAGCGGATACGCTTGCGCGCGTAGTTTTGGCTCCTGCTGAACTACCTGTGGGGGTGGTTACGGCATTTTTGGGTGTGCCCTTTTTTATCTATTTGCTACGTCAGCAGAGAGTGCGTCGGCCATGAACCAGGCAATAAAAAAATGTCTGCTGCAAGTACAGAATCTGGGTGTGAATATCGGAGGCTGTGAAGTTTTATCCGGTATCGACCTGGATATTCGAGTTGGAGAAGTTGTTGCTCTCGTCGGCCCGAATGGTTCGGGCAAAACGACTCTTATAAAAACCTTGGCAGGTGAGCAGCGACTTGATCAGGGCGAAATCTTTTTGCACGAAAAGCATTTGAACAACTGGCCTGTGAGGGATCTTGCACGCAGTCTGGCCGTATTGCCTCAGAAATCGGTTTTGGATTTTCCCTTTACTGCGCGTGAGGTTGTGGGTCTGGCTCGTACTCCCCACGACACCGGCAGGAAAGTTGACGCCCGGATAGTCAGCGAGGTACTGGACTATCTGGATGCCGCATATTTGGCTGATCGGCTTTATCCGCGCTTGTCCGGAGGAGAACAGCAGCGGATTCAGCTGGCCCGGGTATTGGCGCAAATATGGGGTGAGCAAGAATTGCCCCGGCTTTTGATTCTCGATGAACCTTCCTCATATTTTGATCTGGCCCACCAGCAGATGCTGGTTGAGCTGGTCGCTCGATTGGCGGATCGAGGGATAGCGGTATTGATGTCCTTGCACGATATCAATATGGCTATGGCCTGCGCCGATCGCATTGCGGTGTTGTGCGCGGGCCGGTTACAGGCTTTTGGCACGGCACAAGAGGTTATTACCACCGAGATGCTCAGGTCGGTGTTTGCCGTGAATACCAACTTTGTCAGTGAACCGGAAAGTGGTCAGCGGTTCATGGCGCTGTCTGGCTCTGTGCGCCATCTGCCATTGGAGAGCGACGTCGAATGAAAGCCGAGCTGTCACTGATATTGGGAGGTGCGCGGTCGGGCAAAAGCCGAATTGCAGAACAGCGTGCTTGCGCTTCGGGTTTGTCCCTTGTTTATTTGGCCACAGCAAGAGCGCAAGACGGGGAGATGCGGCAACGTATAGATCGACATATACAGGATAGGGCTGCTCAAAGTGTCGAGTGGTCGGTTGTAGAAGAACCAATAGAGCTGGGTAGAGTAGTCGGAGAACTGTCCGGTAACAGGCTGTGTATCCTGATTGATTGTCTAACCCTGTGGCTGAGTAATTGTTTGCATGCCGGTTGCTGGCCCGAAGAAAAACAAGGTTTTCTGGATGCCCTCGCCTCCACAGATGCCGAGATCATAATGGTTAGTAATGAAACCGGATTGGGTGTTGTTCCCCTGGGTGAGATGAGTCGCCACTTCGTAGACGAAAGTGGTTTTTTGCACCAGCAGTTGGGGCAAATTTGTCAACGTGTAACTTTGGTTGTTGCCGGTTTGACGACTGAGCTAAAAGCTTAGATAGAGCATGCTGGAGAGTCAGATGTCGTCCCGTTTTATTGCCGAAGCTCCTGTTGCGAAGTTGTCGACTGAGGCCAGAAGTCTGGCGCAAGAACGCCAGTCACAGTTGACCAAGCCATTGGGTTCCTTAGGGCGCCTGGAAGAAATTGCCCTCAAGTTTGCTGCATGGCAAAACACAGAGAAGCCGGTTATTTCCAAAGTGGCGTTGCGTATCTATGCCGCCGATCATGGTATTGCGGCACCTAAAGAAGATTTTTCCGTGTCGGCTTTTCCTCAAGAAGTTACTGCGCAAATGGTGCACAACTTCAGCTCCGGAGGAGCGGCTATCTGCCAGCTGGCTCGGCAGCAAGACTTTGATTTTAAAGTCTTGAATATGGGTACGGTAAAGCCCTTGCCGGAGCTTGCCTCGGTAATCTCCATACCTCAGGCATCCGGCACTTGTGATTTTACCGAAACGGAGGCGATGACAGCGGATCAATTGCAAGCTTGTCTTCAGGCTGGTGCGGACTCTGTGCCACAGGATGCGCAGCTATTTATCGGCGGTGAGATGGGCATCGGAAATACTACCTCGGCTTCAGCACTGATGGCCGCATTGCTTGGATTGAAGGGGGCCGATGTAGCAGGTCGTGGAACCGGTATCTCGGATAAGGTCTTGGCCTACAAGATAGCTTGCATCGATAAGGCATTGGTATTGCACGGCAATGCGACTTCCGCGCTGGATAAGTTGCGGTGCATGGGCGGGTTGGAAATTGCCGCTCTGGTGGGAGCTTATATACGGGCGGCCCAATTGGGCATACCTGTATTGATCGACGGATTTATAACGACGGTCGCGGCCGCTTTGGCGATTGAAATTAATCCCGAGGTAGGCGACTGGATGCTGTTTTCTCATTGTTCAGCGGAACGCGCGCACCGCGAAATCCTAGCCTACCTCGATGCCAAAGCTTTACTTGATTTACAAATGCGTCTGGGAGAAGCCAGTGGCGCTGCTACAGCGGTGCCGATAATCCAGTTGGCACTGCTCGTGCACTCACAGATGCACACCTTTGCCGAGGCCGGTGTAACCCATGCCTGATTGGAGCTCCAGCCCCTGTACCTCGGTAGACTTTTTGCGTCACGGCGCCTGTGAGGGCGGTGAGATTTTTCGCGGCAGTACCGATGTCGCTTTGAGCGAGTTAGGCTGGCAACAACTTGAGGCAGCTGTGGAAGATTTGCACTGGGATTGTATTGTCAGTTCGCCATTGATTCGCTGCAGAGCTTTCGCTGAACACTTGGCAAAACAATTGAGAATTCCGCTGAATGTCGATCAGCGATGGCGGGAATTCCATTTCGGTGACTGGGAGGGGCGTCTGCGAGCTGAGCTCTGGGCACAACGTGGCGAAGAGCTACTGAAGTTTTATTCTGACCCCCACAGTTTTACGCCGCCGGGGGGAGAATCCTATATAGATGTATACAAACGGATTGGCCATGCCTGGCAGGATCTGTTGTGTCAGCACCAGGGTAAACGTATTTTAGTGGTAACCCACGCCGGCATATTCAGGACGATTTATGCCAGGCTGCAGTCGTTACCCTCCACCGCTTTTAACAGTATTGAAATACCTTTTGCCTGTCTTTCTCGCTGGAAAGTCTATTCCGATCCAGCGCCGGCTGCCGAACAAGCGGCATCAATCGGAAAGAGGAAAGAGCCATTGCCGATGTTGGTTTTCCACAATCGTCAGCGGCTACCGGTCCGTGTCGATCAATGAAACATTCGTATGTCCGATTTGAGTGGTTAAGTTTTTTGGCGGCCATGGGTTTGATGAGCCGAGTTCCCATTGGTTTGCCCGGCTGCTATCCGGAAATTCTCCCTGAACACCGTTCCCGGTCCAGCATTTGGTACCCACTGGTAGGGCTTTTCCTCGGTGTCGGTTTAACCCTCTTTACGCTGATCTATCCGAGTGACAGGCCGCTGATTCTGCTGTCAATTTTGTTGTTGATACTTTGGGTGCTTTATACGGGAGCTATACATCTGGACGGGTTGGCCGATGCAGCAGACGCCTGGATTGGGGGGCTCGGCGATTCTCAACGAACCCTGAGGATAATGCGAGATCCCCACTGTGGTCCTATGGCGGTAGTGGTTTTGGTAATGGTTTTGCTTCTGAAGTTTGTCCTGATTTTTTGTCTATTACAAAATGGCTTTGCTCTGGCACTGTTGGTAGTGCCTGTGCTGGCGCGGGCTTGGTTGTTGCCCTTGATATGCACAACGCCATATGCCCGAGATCGCACAATCTGTGGGGATGCGCAGCAAGGTTCTGTGGCGGGTATGGCCAGTGAAATTGCTTCGAGTACTTCTTTTGTGAACTGGATCAGCTTTGCTTTGGCTCAATCGATTTGTTTGTTAATTCTTTTTTCTGGTCGGGGTGAACTGTGGTTCTGGGTCGTTAGTCTGGCAGCTTGTACTGTGCTGTGCGTTTTATTGCGTAGAGCCTTTCTTGAACGCGTCGGGGGGTACACAGGTGATCTGTTGGGCGCCAGTATCGAGTTACAGGAATTGCTCCTGTTGACTTGTGCATGCCTTATTTAGGCGTCGATATGCTGCTCTATCCGGCCATGAGTTTATCTATGTCACCAGAGTGGTTCCTGCTCCTGCTTCTGGTTACACAGATGGCGGCACTTTTGTTGGATCGTATGCTGGGGGAACCAACAAGATTCCACCCTCTGGTGGGATTTGGTTATTTGTCGCAAAAAGTGGAGAGGGTTCTCAATGCCGAACTCCTGCCAAAGGAAGGGTTTAGGCCCCGTCTGTTTGGATGTTTGGCCTGGGTGTTGCTGACACTTCCTCTGGTAGCGACCCTGATAGGGTTTTGTATGTTTCTGGGGTTGTGGAGTACCGCCGTCCCCTGGGCCGCTATTGTTGTTTTTGGGGGACTTAATTTTCTGATTTTGTATTTGGCAATTGGGCTGAGAAGTCTGGTTGTGCATGCCAGGGATGTTGCCTTGCCTATGATAAATGGCGATCTGCCGGGGGCGCGTGCAAGAGTAGCTTATTTGGTCAGCCGTGAAACTGAACATATGGCAGGGGACGAAATCAACAGAGCCTGTATTGAGTCGGTACTGGAAAATGGCAATGACGCGGTAGTAGGGGCTTTGTTCTGGTTTGTGGTTGCGGCCGGCCCCGGAGTTCTGCTCTACCGGTTGGCAAATACGCTGGATGCTTGCTGGGGATACCGCAGTCCGAGATATCGCTATTTCGGATGGTTTTCGGCTCGGGCAGACGATGTGATGAACTATATACCAGCGCGTATTTGTGCTCTGTCCTATGCCTTTTGTGGTAATTGCTCCAAAGCCATTCAGAGCTGGCGAGCGGTGAATAATTGGCGGCGCACTGAAGGGCGGGGCATTGCCAGTCCAAATGCCGGGCCGGTAATGGCGGCGGGTGCCGGTGCGTTGCAAATACAGCTCGGTGGCGCAGCTATCTACGATGGCGTCCGGCAAGTAAAACCCTCTTTGGGTAGTGGCCGCGACGCGATGGCGACCGATATCTTTTTAAGTCTGAACCTGGTTTGCCGCGCAGTCTTTGCCTGCCTGTTGTTACAAGCCCTGTGTCTGGTTCTGCTCTGGGGGATAGTTTGATGCTGGTTGACAAGCCGCGTCACGGTGGAAATCTGCTGGCTTTTTGCCAAAAAGTTGGCTGTCGTCCTGAACAATGTCTGGACCTTTCAGCGGCGATCAGCCCCTGGCCCTGGCCTGTGCAACCCTTGCCCGAGTCCGTATGGCAACAATTGCCGGGTTTCTCGGTTTTGACAAAGGAGCTGTCATTGGCTGCCGCCGGTTATTACCACTGTGCCCCTGAAAACCTGCTGGCTCTGCCCGGCACTCAATTTGCCATTCAGTCGATTCCTTTTTTATTGCAGCCTGACTCGGGGGATAGTCTTGCCATACCGGAGATCGGTTACCAGGAGTATGCCTATTGCTGGTCTAAAACCCCTGTGCAGACACGAACATATCGGGATATGGCTTCACTGCAAAAACTCGCAGAGGATCCAGATTTGCGGTTTGTGGTAGTGATCAATCCCAATAATCCGAGCGCCGAGATATTGCCGCCCGGACCACTCTTGAGTTTGGCCAGAACAATGGCCGATAGACAGGGCCTGTTATTGGTCGACGAGGCTTTTATGGATACTACTCCGGACTTGAGTTTAGCCTCCTATGCAGGAACACCTGGTCTTCTGGTGCTGCGCTCTGTGGGTAAGTTTTTTGGTCTTCCCGGTTTGCGACTCGGCTTTGCTCTGGGAGCAGAAGATTTGCTGTCGGCACTTGAAGACAGTATGGGACCCTGGGCGGTTAATGGCGCCGCAGAGTATCTGGGAACCTTGTTCCTGAAGGATGATTCGTGGATAAAACAGCAAAGAATTCGTTTACTCGCAGAATCCGTGAAGATGTGCGACCGGTTTAAGAGAAGTTTGCCCGGATTTGATTGGCGGGCAACTTCGTTGTTTCTTTCAGCCCGGGCCCCTGTTGCAGAGGTCGAGCAACTTGCAAATGCGCTGGCTAAGTACCACATATTAGTACGCGTTTTTAGCTTGTCCGAAAGGGAGGCCCTGATACGAATCGGGTTTGCCGATAGAGCAGGGTGCCAGAGGCTGATTTCTGGCCTGACCAATATAGGCCCAGGTTGTGTTGTTTGATAAAAGGGGAATCCGGAAAATGAAAAAAACGCTTAATCTCTTGTTTGTCTCCGGTCTCTGGGCTTTCGCTACGTGCCTTTCAGCTGAGGAACGGATTATCAGTTTGGCGCCACATATTACCGAACTGCTTTTTGCAATAGGTGCTGGAGAGGAGATCGTTGGCGCCGTCAGTTACAGCGATTATCCGGCGGCGGCGAACGATATCCCCCGTATTGGCAGTTATGACCGCATTAGCTACGAATCTGTCCTGGCGCTGGAGCCAAGCCTGGTCATTGGCTGGGGCAGTGGCAATGGTGAGGAGAGCATTGTCCGGTTAAGGGAGCTTGGTTTAGAGGTCTATGATAACAATCCAGTGACTCTGGAAGATGTCGGGCAGAGCCTGAAAATATTTGGTGAACTAACCGGTCATGCCGAGGAGGGGGCGCGGCAGTCGGCCGCTTATTTTGCCCGTCTTGAATTACTTAGATCGACATATACTGATAGCGCTCCGATCCGGTTGTTCTACCAACTCTGGAATGAACCACAGATGACCGTGAACGGGAATCATCTGATTTCGGATGTTATCCGCCTTTGCGGAGGAGTGAATATTTTCGCTGATGCCGTTCCGTTGGTTCCGAGAGTCTCCATAGAGTCCGTTGTTCGGCTAAATCCCCAGGCAATTATTGCTCCGGGGATGTCGGAGCAACGCCCTGAATGGTTGGATGATTGGTATCGCTGGCCATCGATCGAGGCTGTAGAAAAAGGTCACCTCTTTAGTATCAACCCGGATTTGATGCACAGACACAGTCCAAGAATCTTGGACGGAGCCGATCAGCTTTGTCAGATTCTGGAAAGTATACGAAACCAATAATGCCCACCAATTTGAAGCTCACCTGAAAGCTTTTTGTCGGCAGTATTAATCTTCCCAATCGCTTGTGTTTACAAGTGTTATCCTCTGGTTGCCTTGGACTTCCCAGCCTGTATACTGGCTGCAAATTACTGGGGGGTAATTTGAGAGAGGCAGGGAGATATTTTCCAGTAGTTCTCTCTGAATTTTATTTAACTAAAATTTTGCCCGTTCCTTGGTGCATCTTGGTGACCGTTTGGCCAGTGCACTACATGCAGATTTTGGGTGGAAGGAATCGATCTGTGTTTGCGGTGTCCTAAATTTTTGAATCAATCTCTATCTTTATCTCTATTAAAGGGGAATTATTAAAATGAGCGAACAAGAACAACCTAAAGAACAGCCAACTGCGGATGATTCGCATGAGCATTCCGGGCTAGTCGGGGAAAAGAAAACCGCGTTGGCCATGTTTGGCTTGCTGCTGCTTATATATGTATTGATGGTGGCTGACCGCTTCCTGATCAGCATGCTGGCAGTAGATATTCGTGGGACACTGAATCTCACAGTTTCCGATTCCATTACGCTTGCTACCATGTTCACCCTTGGCTTGGGTATCTCCGGAGTGCCTGCGGGACAACTGATCCAGAGGTTTTCGAGAAAGTCCGTTGTTCTGGCGGGATTGATTCTTTTGTCTCTTTCCACCTTGCTCTTTACGCAAGCCGTTGGTTTTAAGAGCATGTTTGTCTACATTGTTCTGCAGGGCGTGGGCATGGGGTTCCTGGCTACCTCGCTCTTCTCTCTCTCCACTAGCTACTTTCACAAGAACCGTGCTGCTGCTCTGGGAATCGTGAATCTTAGTTTTGGTCTGGGTTCAATTTTTGGCCACTGGATTCCTGGTGTACTTCGAGACTACTATTTTGAGACTTGGGGTGATTTGGCCTGGCGCGCGCCGATGTATATTTTTGGCGGTATTGGTGTGGGACTTATCGTTGCAGTGGCAATCTTTATTCGGCCCTGGTTCAGTGAGGTTCAGGCACCTAAGAAAGTCGTTCAAGGCAGTGGTGGTGCGGATAACTGGAAAAACTTCAACACTATTCTGCTTATCGTTATGAGTGGTCTCTACGGCATGGTGATCTACGGATACCTGGGCAGCTATCCCTCCTTTTTGCGTACGGTTGCCGGTTTAACTGCAACTCAAGTGGGTACTGCTGTGCTGTGGTTCGGGATCGGTGGTATGGCCTCTTACTACGGCGGCAAGCTTGGCGACAAGTTCACTACCAAGTCTGTTCTCTGTGTTTGTTCACTCATCCTCGCAGGTATAACGCTATTTCTTTACAACGAGAACAACAGCGTATTTATGTACAAACTACTGGCGACTATGGTTGGTGTGTTTGGAGCGGCAATCATCTATACCAACCTTGCAGGTGGTCACGTTAAGGCACTTAAGCGCAGTCTGACCGGCAAAGGTTCCGGTTTGTTTGTGACCAGCGTTTATGGCGGAGCTGCTGTAGCTGGGTTGAGCATGGGGCATCTTATCGAGAACTATGGATGGACTGCTGCTGGTCAGATCCAGATTTCTGGACTCTGTGTAGTGATTGCCATACTGGCGCTCTTCCTTAGAGAAAACGAATTTTCAAAATAAGTCGAACCAGACTTTTTGGAATAACTGTTCGGCGACCCTCGGGTCGCCGAACTGCTTTTTGGGGCAGGTAAAAATTCCTCAGTCCAGAAATGTGTCGAGCAGACTTGCCGGATGCTCCGCAGGGACACCTGATTGGCTTAACAGATAGTCTTTGAACGTTTCTTGGTAATCCCGTTGATCCAGAGCCTTCTTCATACAAAAAAGCCAGGCATCCCTTTGTTCCTCACCGACTGTCAGGGTGCGCAAAACATCGACCAGTTTATTAATGCCAGCCAGCGCGTCGGCAGCTTGATATGAGCTGTCCCCTATAACTCCAGGAATGATGGTTAATTTGTATTCTGATTCTGAGTTATTTGATCGGAAGCTGAGAGGGGCTCCGGGAGTATTGCCAGGCCCCCAGAGTCAGAAGGACATAGATGCCACCAATAAAGGCCAGTTGTTCGGGCTGGGTAATAAATTCGTAGTAGCCGATCATGACCAGGCCAACACTGAGCCCGATCAGGGAAAGCAGGGTGATTCCGAGGGATGATTTGGTTTGCTTGCGAATTTTAAAATTGGCAAAGGCCATCAACAGCGAAACTAACAGAAAGGTGACGCTACCAAACTCAAGAATAACTTTGAGGTTACCGACCAACACAAAGACAAACGCCAGAGTCGACATACTGATAATGGCATTTGTCGGTATGCGTTTTACCCGTTTGGTCAGAGCCGAGGGGAAAAAACCGTCTTCTGCGATGGTTGCCATCTGCCTTGATGCGCCAAAAATTGTTCCGCTAATGGCACTGCTGGTAGCGAGCAGTGCGCCAAAGACAACCAGATCCGTTCCCCAGTGTCCCAGCACCTGGTCGGCTCCGGACGCCAGAGCATACTCTTCGTTTTGAATAATCTCTTCGAAAGGGATGGCCAGAATTGCCCCCAGCGCGATGACCACATAGATAAGGACGGCGAGAAAAATCGCGGTATATATTGCCTTTGGAATGTTTTTCTCGGGGCTTTCCATCTCATTGACGGCATTGATAACCAGTTGAAAGCCTTCATAGGCAACAAAGGTCAGAGAGGCAACAATCAATATGGCCAGCAGGTCGAAGTTTGGGCTTTCTCCCATCAATTTTGGCAGGCTGGTGTGGCTGTTATTGATAAGGACAAAGGCAATGATTGCCAGGATCACCAGTTTGGTATACACCATCAGATCTTCAATTTTACCCATACCCTTAACGCTCCAGAGATTGATCAGGGTAAAGAGCAAAAGAATGCCACCGGCTACCAGTTTGCGAACCCATTCGTTATCGGCAAAAGCAAAGGCGCTGATGGCGTAGGAGGAGAAGGTGTAAGCGTACAAGGCCATGGTACTTATGTAGCCAAATATTACGCACCAACCAATCAGCGATGCAGCAAAGCGGGATTTCGGAAAGGTACGCTTGTAAAAGGAGTAGGTTGCGCCTTCGTCCTGGTAATAGACGCCCAACTGAATATAGGAATATGCAGCCAAGGCTGCGATTAAGCCACCCAGTGTGATGGCCAGTGGTGTAAATACACCGATCATGGCTACAGACAGGCCGAGAATGGTGAAAATACCACCGCCGACCATGCCGCCCAGAGCAATGGCTACAAGCTCGGGTACGCCCAGATTTTTGTCTCGATTGCGGTGCAGGGACTTATTCTGGTGATTGATAAAACTCATCTTTTATTCAAAAAATTTACCCTATTGTCCGGCTATTTGTGCACTGCTTCTTTCGGTGGGAATTTCTCCACCATGGGTATCAGGTCACCGTTTGCATCAATAATTTTGGCGTGTTTTCGGCTCAATTTGCGCGGTTCTTTTACCCCACAGGAATGGGCGATAAGTTCTACCTCGGCAAGCATGTTGTTGGCAAAGTTGGCAACCCTGTCGCTTTTGAGCATGGGGTCCAGACCTTTCTGCAGATCGGGGTTGTGGGTAGTCACTCCGGTAGGGCAGGTATTCTTGTTGCACTGCAGAGCCTGGATACAACCCAGAGCAAACATAAAACCGCGAGCGTTATTGATAAAGTCGGCACCGACACAAAGTGCCCAAGCGATATCGGATGGATTGATCAGCTTGCCCGAGGCGATAAGCTTGATCCGCTTTCTCAGGCCATATTCGTCCAGCTTGTCGACAAG
Source organism: Pseudomonadales bacterium (assembly GCA_041595415.1). Classification (GTDB taxonomy): domain Bacteria; phylum Pseudomonadota; class Gammaproteobacteria; order Pseudomonadales; family GM7GCV1; genus JABJGI01. The sequence continues at coordinate 14,065 of JBFHKI010000018.1, forward strand.
AATGGGCAGACTGCATCGCAGGGGGAGACCGACATAGTCCATCAAGCTCTGGGGGGCAGCTCCGGTGCCGCCATCCGCCGAGTCCAGGGTGATAAAGTCGGGTGCCGATTCCAGACCACGTTCGAGGATTCGGGAAAATAGCTCATCAATCCAGGACGACTCGCCCAGTACAAACTTCAGGCCGGTGGGTTTTCCTGTGACCTGACGTACGTGCATAACCATATCGAGCAAGTCATCGATATTCTTTACTTCAGGGTGAGCATTCGGGCTGATCGAGTCATGACCAACCGGGATACGGCGGATAGCGGCAATTTCTTCGTTTACCTTTTCAGCTGGCAACATACCGCCTTTTCCGGGTTTGGCGCCCTGACTGAGTTTGATTTCAAACATACGGACCTGTTTGTGGGCCGATATCTCTTGCAGCAGACTATCGCTGAGCTTGCCGTCGTTATCGCGTACGCCGTACTTGGCGGTGCCGATCTGAAAAACCAGGTCACAGCCGCCTTCCAGATGATAAGAGGACAGACCTCCTTCACCCGTATTGAGCCAGATACCCGCTTTTTTTGCGCCGTGAGACAACGCCCGGATAGCGGGTACCGACAGGGCGCCGAAACTCATGCCGGAGATATTGATAATTTTACTGCTCTCGAAAGGGTCTTTGCAGTAGCCATCACCAATACGCACGCAGGTAGCTCTCTGAGCATCAACCTTGAGTGTTGGGAAAGGATGATTCAGGAAAACGATATCCCCGGGTCTGTTCAGGGGACGGGTTGAGCCAAAAGCGATAGTGGAATCGATATTTTTTGCAGCTCTGTAGACCCATGAACGCTGTGCTCGGTTAAAGGGAAGCTCTTCGCGATCCATGGAAAAAAAGTACTGGCGAAAAAATTCACCCAAGTGCTCAAACTGATAGCGTAGCCGGCCAATTACCGGAAAGTTGCGTCGCACAGCATGCTGTTTCTGACGCACATCTACAATGTACATAAAAGCTATCCAGCTCAGTAGCAGTATTATCAACGCCAAAAATACCAGGGCGCTTATTTCGATAACGCGCAAACCGAGCATCGCCCAATAGCCTAATTCCATTCTTGTTCCTCTTGGCTTAATTTTGTCTGATGGATTCAGTCTGAATAGGTTACCGCGAAACTTCCGGAATATGTGTATTTGTTTAATCGCACAGCTTGAAAATTTCTGGTTATACTCTGGCCACAAAAATATAGGGGGATCCATGAATAAGAACTATCTTTTAGCTGTGACAATCCTGCTCGCGGCCTGTGCTGAAATACCCAACTTTTTGATTGATCGACCTTTAAATGGCGGTGTACTGGGAGATTTTATATCGCTCGGAGACGCCGAGTGGGTATTGGAAGACGGCACACTTAGTGCGGTACGTGGTGAGAGTTCAGGTTATGTTTATACCAAGGAGATCTACGCCGATTTTGATATGAGCCTGGAAGTCTTTATCGAGGCAGATACCAACAGCGGTATCTATGTCCGCTGTGACCCGCAGACGATAAACCCTATGTCCTGTTATGAATTCAATATATGGGATGCCCATACCAATCCAGACAGCAAGACCGGTGCGATAGTCGGTATTTCTCCACCCCAGGCCGAGGTCTCTACTGTAGGCAAATGGAATACCATGCGATTACGCCTCGAAGATGATCATCTACAGTTCTGGGTCAATGATGTTATGACCAACGATGTAATTGACGGGCAGTTTGCCGCCGGTGTTATTGCTCTGCAATTTGGGGGTGCCGACGGAATGGTACGGTTCCGCAATATCGAAATAGACAAGCTCTAGATCCTGTTTTTGTTGGATGCATTTTGTTACAAAATTATGGAAATTGTGCAGTTGCACAATAATTTCTTTAGAGAATCAGTAGGTTAGAGCTTGCTTTTCGTGAATTACTAGGTTGTAATGGCTGCCAGTTTTAGGACATCAGAGTCCTTGGAAGAATCCAATACTTCTGAATCGCATTCGGAAGGGGGGGAATAACAAGAGAGCGTAACCAGCTCCTATAAATAAAAAAAATACCGAACTAAAAACTCGCATTGCGAGTTTTTTTTTGCCCGAGAAAAATGTGCGGCTTCAACAGCCCTAACGCAAGGGCTGTTCGCTCAGATTTCGGAAGTAATTGGCCGCGTCTTCGTCTTCTTCAACGGCGCGGTTTGCACCGGAGTTGAGTTCAAGGCTATTGCCTTTGATATCTTCCAGATCCAGCCCCAGCTCTATTTTTTCAATCTGGCCTATCAGGGCGCGTAAGCTGTCGGCAATGCGTTGCGCATCCCCGGTTTGATTGGCCAATTGCCGTGCCAGCTCCTGGGCTCGGACGATTTCTTCATCGGATATACCCTCAGATTGCAGCTGGTTGCTGAGAGCCAGAAGTTGGCCGGCGACCTCGCTGGCCTGATTATTGATGTCATCCGGATCGACGTTGAGTGGCCGTGTTGCAGGATTGAGGAAATTAAAATCGCTGTCCAGTGGGCGATTGTCAAAGTTGCCGCTGTCAAAACCTCCTTGAATAACTCCGGCGCGGGTGCCTCCGGCCAATCCGGCATTGGTGTTCCCGCCCGGTTGTCCCGCTGTACCGGCTTGCTGCCCACCGGTCTGTTGGCTGTCCGATGATTGTTGTCCTGTTGTTGCTCCCTGCGCATTGGCCTGGGCCGATTCATTGCCGGATTGGCCAGCGTCCTGTGAAGTTCCGGTTTGAGTGCCTGGCTGGGAACCCTGACCGTTTCCCTGTGGGTCTGACTGCAGGTTACGCTCGAGTTGCTCCCTCAGATTGGCCAGTTGGTCGGCTGTTGTTGGGCCCGATGCCGGACGATCGCGTGACATTTCGGACTCCGCCAATGCCGAAGCGATTTCGGCACGTTCCCGCAGACGGGTCAGGGCATC
>JBFHKI010000019.1:0-16533 GCA_041595415.1 Pseudomonadales bacterium
GGTTATGGAGAAAGCCTTGTCGACTACAACCGCCGCACGGAAAGAATTTCCATCGGTATACAGATCACCGACTGGTTTTAAATTTCCCCACCACCAGCTAGACAGAAAGTCGCAGCTGGGACAATATCACTCGTCTCCGCCCATCCGCCTTGCGAGCAAATAATATGAGCTTTGACCCCTTTGCAGATGCAATTCCCAGCGGCGACCCCGAGAAATCACCTAACAGCGCAAACGGAACACTGCACTACGCCGGTTTTTGGATCCGTTTTATCGCCTCGGTAATTGATTCAGTTCTGATCATGTTGGTTATTGCCCCAGTTATCCGATTTTTTTTCGCCAACAGGCAATCGGTATCAACCCAGGTCTTTGATGGTAAGAACATCAGCAGTTACAACTTTGAAGCAATGTATGGGTTGTCGCCTCTCGGCCAACTGGCCTATTTTTTACTCGTCCTGACAGTAGTCATGCTTTTTTGGATTTACCGAGCAGCCACACCGGGGAAAATATTGCTGGGATTAAAAATAGTTGATGCCAAAACCGCGCAACCCCTGAATAAACAGCAGGGTATTGTGCGCTATCTGGGGTATTACCTGTCTACTCTGTTTTTTGGCCTGGGGTTTATCTGGGCCGCCTTTGACCGCCGCAAGCAGGCTTGGCACGACAAGATAGCCGGCACCCTGGTAATCTATAACAATCAAAAAACAAAAAACCCGGACTACCCGGCCTTTTTTTCAAAGAGAAGCAGCTAATTATTCGCTGTGTTCTGCCGGTGGCACCTTACATTCCAGCTTGCGACCCAGAAGTTTTTCAATGGGCTCCAGACGGAATGAGTCATCTTCACAAGCAAAACTTATTGATACCCCGGTTTTGCCCGCTCGGCCGGTACGGCCGATACGGTGCACATAGTCCTCCGGTTCTTCAGGCAGGGTGTAGTTCACCACATGACTGATGTTATCGACGTGAATACCACGACCGGCTACATCCGTAGCCACTAAAACCTTGATCTGTCCGGATTTAAACCTTTCCAATGTGGAGACCCGCTTTTGCTGGGCAATTTCACCGGACAAAATGCCAACAGCAATGCCGTCACGCTTCAGCTTTTCATAAAGCCTTTTCACCTCGTCGCGCCGATTGGCAAAAACAATAAGGCTTTCCGCATTTTCATTGGCAATAACCCGCTTTAGCAGTGCGTATTTCTCATCGCTGGAGAGAATATATACTCGCTGCTCAACCGAATCGGCGGCCATGTTGTCCGGCTCTATTTCTATTCGAATGGGTTCGTGTAACCAGCGCTCAACCAATCGCTCCACATCCGGAGTAAAAGTAGCCGAGAAAAACAGGGTTTGGCGGTTTTCATTGCGTGGCGTCATTCGTACTATGCGCCGAACCTGGGGAATAAAACCCATATCCAACATTCGGTCGGCTTCGTCGAGCACCAGCACTTCTACCTGATCCAGGTGCACATCGTTGCTGGTGGCAAAATCAATCAGTCGTCCCGGTGTCGCCACCAGAATGTCGACCAGATTTTCTTCCAGTTTTTGACGTTGTTTATGCTGATCCATACCGCCAACCAACACCTGAACATTCAGCCCGGAATATTTGGACAGCAGCTTGGCATCCTCGGCGATTTGCATAACCAGTTCGCGAGTGGGCGCGATAATCAAACCGCGCGGTTCACCCAGATAACGTTTTTCTTCAATAGGGTTGCGCAAAAAATCATCGATCATGGCGATCAGAAATGCGGCAGTTTTACCCGTACCGGTTTGTGCCTTACCTACCAGATCGTGACCGCTAAGGCTGTGAGGAAGGGCCTGAGCCTGAATAGGCGAGCAGTATTCGAAACCCAGGTCAGCAATGGCGTGCATCAGGCTGTCGGGCAAATCCAGATCGTGAAATCTTACCTTGCCAGGTGCCGGTTCAACTTTGAATTGACTGAGATCCCAAGGAGCCTTTTGTCTCTGTTGCCCCCTTTTGTTTGTACCAGATCTGCCGCGGCGGCGGCCATTTTTTTTAGCTGCGCTAGCAACGTCGTTCGAGGATTCAGAGGTCAAGATATTCTACAGAGTGCAAATTTAGACTCGGCAGTATAGCAAGGCTTTGCTAGTCGAGCTAACAGTATGATTTTCTGATCGATTTGGATTAATCCACCAAATAGCTCAATCGGTAAACCACTCCGGCATAATCATCCGAAATTAATACCGACCCATCGCTCAATGCCTGAAAAGCCACTGGCCGCCCCCAATTGAGATTACCCGGCAACAACCAACCATCGATAAAGGGCCGGTAATCCACAACCTGCGAACCTTCAACCTGACCGATCATTATGCGATAACCGATCTTGTCCGAACGATTCCATGAGCCGTGCTCCGCCACCAAAATTCGATTTCGGTATTGATCCGGAAACATCTGCCCCTGATAAAAGAATAAGCCCAGAGGCGCAACATGGGCCCCCAAATCACGGGCCGGTAGGCTGATCTGAAGCTCGGCAGGCTGATCCAGTGAATATTCCGGATCAGCCACACCACTGCCGTGTAAATAAGGATATCCGAAGTGCTGCCCCTCTTCCGTTAACACATTAATTTCACAGGGCGGCAAATCATCGCCCATATGGTCCCGTCCGTTATCGGTAAACCAGAGCTGGCCGGTTTGTGGATGCCAGTCAAAACCCACCGTATTGCGTATTCCGCGGGCAATTGTGGTCAATTCCAAGCTTTGCATATCAAGCCGGTGAATTGCCGCATAGGGATCCCCGGGATCACAAATATTGCAAGGAGCGCCCACAGGAATATAAAGATCCCCATCCGGACCAAAGGCAATATTCTTCCAGCCGTGATGAGTATCCGAGGGCAACCCGTCAAAAAACAGCTCAGGCTCAGGCCAATTGGGCATATCGTCTTCAATATCTGCATAGCGGTATATTTTGTCGATATCCGCAACATAGAGATCGCCATCCTTAAAGGCAATGCCAGAGGGAGACCTTAACCCGGAAGCTATTTGCAAAACCCTTTTGTCTTGTTGCCCTTCAATATTGGGAACAGCATAGACCTTCCCCGCCGAACGACTGCCGACAAACAGAGTTCCCTTTTCCCCCAAAGCCATCTGCCGGGCGTTGGCGATTTCGTCGACCCAGATTTCTATCTGGAAACCCGATGGCAGTCGCAAAGCCTGCATCGGCAAATCGGCAGCGAGAGATGGCAGGGACAGCAGCCAAAGTCCGAGCAAGGTCGAAAACCTACCCTGGCGGGAAAGAACAAATGTGGGAAACACAGCGCAAAAAGCGAATGGTAAGCGCATCATGGGATCACCTCCGGTCCGTGACTAGAGAATAAAGTGTGCGATGACCTCAGCATGCATGGTTTGCGGAAACATATCCAGCAAACCGATAGAATCCAGGCGATAGCCCTTTTCGACCAGGATTTGGGCATCGCGTACAAAGGTGGCCGGATGGCAGGACACATAGAGAATTTGCTTCGGCTTGGGTTTTACCAGTTCAAACACCAGCGCCTCCGCCCCCGCCCTGGGCGGATCCAGAATTACCGCCGATGCTTTGCGGAATAAGGGTCTGAGTTTTTTCAGTTCATCGGCATCAAACAAATCCGCTGTTCGAAAGGACAAATTGGATATCTGTTCGGCTGCCGCGCTGGCACGCCGTACTGCGACCTCGTCGCCCTCGATGCCTACCACCTGCTTGACCCTCTCTGTCTGGGTAATCGAAAAATTTCCGGAACCACAGAACAGATCCAGCAGAACATCCTCTGTATTTAACTGCAACAAGGCATTTATTGAATCCACAATTGCCTGATTTACCGGACTATTGGCTTGCATGAACCCGGGTGGCCCAAGAGTCTCATCCTGTTGAGGACTATAAATCAGACACCCCTTCTCCCCTTTTGGGATAAACCAGATATCCGCGTCCTGAAAAATGGTTGGAGGTGTAGCCAAAAGCGTCGCTGGACTATTTTTATTGGCGAGCAGGCTGACGGAAAGTCGAGCATCGCTATAGCTCAGCTCGATTTCCACCACATTTTCCCGTTGCTGGTTGCTCAGGGCATCAACCAGATCCTTTAATGAAGACAGTGCACTGTTTAACTCTTCGAGCAAAATTGGACAGCTGTCGATCGGTAGTATCTGGTTGGATGAGCGGCGCCGGAAGCCAATCTCGAGCTGGGACTTTTTCCCCGACACCCGGCCCAGGGCAAATCGTGCACGACGCCGGTAATGCCATGGTGCAGAAGTCACCGCAGGCAACCAGTTATTCACCTCGATTTGCTTGTGCTGAAGGGCTTTGGTCAGCCTCTGCTGTTTGGCCTCAACCTGAGCAGGGTATTGAAGATGCTGTATTTGGCATCCGCCACAACTACCAAAATACCGGCACGCCGGAATGGCCCGATCGGGGCTAGGTTTTGAGACTATCACTTCCAGCTGCCCTTCGTCGTATTGGCGGTGACTTTGCGTAAGCTTCCAGCGAACGGATTCTCCCGGCAGAGCACCTGTGACAAAACAGGCTTTACCCTGACGATGGCCCACACCCCGCCCATCCTGGGTCAGGTCGTGAATCTCTATAGGGGGTTCAATGGACATATTTCACGCTACAGCCCCGTCCTCTTGCCCGGAAGGCCCGGTCAAGAAGGCACAGTGTATTTATTAGCTATCAGTCGAGTTTGTAGCCTACACCGTAGATGGAGTGGATAAGGTCGCCCTCCTTGGAGGCCTCATTCAGCTTGCGCCGCAGGTTCTTTATATGACTATCGATAGTCCGATCACTCACCACGCGCTGATCGGTATACACCAGATCCATAAGCTGTTCGCGACTGAAGACATGTCCGGGACGGCGAACCATGGCCAAAATTAAACGGAACTCAACCCGAGTCAGATCGACTTTGGTATCACCGACTTCACAGGTGAATCGCGATTCATCCAGTTTGATATTCCGGTAACTCAACTCCGAATGATCCAACACCGGATTTGCTTCGACACGTCGCAGTACGGTACCAACCCGGGCAACTACTTCGCGGGGGCTGTAGGGTTTACATATGTAATCGTCCGCACCAATTTGCAAGCCCAACAGACGGTCAATTTCTTCAACCTTAGCCGTCATCATAATCACAGGCACATTGGAGAATGTACGAATTTCCCGGCAGAGCTCTAAACCGTCTTTACCCGGCAACATCAAATCGAGCAGGATCAATCGCGGGTTGTTTGCCTGTACCCAGGAAACCACGTCCAAACCGTTATCAATAACATGGGTTTGATATTGAGATTGCTGCAGGTAATCCCTGAGTAGAGTCGCCAATTTTGGCTCATCTTCGACGATCAATATAGCGCCTTTCATTGGCTTCCCCCTGTTTTGCGGTCGCATAGTGGTAGTGTACAAGTCATTTTTACTCCTCCAAGATCGGAATGATCGACCTCAAGCGTAGCGCCATGGGCCAAAGCAATATTCCGACATATCGCCAAACCAAGACCCGAGCCTCCGCTAACGCGGTTGCGGGATTGCTCAACACGATACAGTCGGTCAAAAATATGGGGTAACTCTGCATCGGCTACACCGGGAGCGGAATCCGAGAGAGTCACAACTATATTGGTTTTGTCTGAGGTAACTTCAAGACTGATCTGCCCCGGGGCATCGGTATAACGACAAGAGTTTTCCAGCAAGTTATCAAATAATTGCATCAGACGTGATTCATCACCGAAGACACAGGTGTTTTCGGTGAAAATTTTCAAACTACCCTCGAGACCTGCATCCTGCATACGTTTTTCAAAAGCCTGCATCGAACGCTCAAGCACAGAGGTTATATCCAACGGCTCCATGTGATAGCTCAGGTCTCCGGCATCCGATTTGGACAGCTGGTGCAGATCATCAATCAATCGAGTCAATCGGCCTACTTCGGCGGCAAGGGACTCCATTTCAACCTGGCTGGGCTGGCGGATTCCATCAAGGATGGCAGATATTTCCCCTTCAAGGATTGCGACAGGTGTACGCAGCTCGTGGGAAATATCCGAGATCCATCTCTGTTGTGCGGTTTTGTTGGATCTCAGGGTGTTGCTCAACAAATTCAAATCGCGCGCTAACTGACCGAGCTCGTCCCGACTGTGTATTTCGATATTGGTTTCATAATCGCCGGAGGTTAGCTTTTCCACACCTTCAGCCAAGCTTTTCACCGGGGCCAGCAGCCGCGCTGCAATATACAGCGCCAAGGGCAATGCAAAGGCCAAGGTCAGAATAGCAATCACTACCGAACTCCTCATCTGGCTATTTACAAAGCTCTGATCAAGGCTCTCACTAATTTCTGTGACAGGTGAACGGTAAAGTGTGCCGACCACCAGACCTCCACTGGAAACACTGACTCTGGGCCAATCATCTGACAAATTATTGATCTGCTGACGCCCACCAATCCAGTTGCCTGAAACGTCCAGCAAAAACACATCCCTATTGTTTGATTCAAGTCCGAGTGCAGGGTTGTTAACAACCTCAGGCAAAGGGAACCCCGCCTGGAAATCGCCCGGATTAAAGGGCTCCCGCCGCAAGGGGTCAAAAGCCTGGGGCACTGGCCCGCGCCTCGCATCGATAAGCTGCCGCCAAAGCAGCGGATTGTTTTTTAAATTGTCCCAGCTCCCTTCAGAACTGTAGTAATCACCTAGCCCCTCGGCAATATTTTCAAGAACCTCAAGATTTTGCTGATCCAGATACTCGACAAAACCTCGAGCAAAGGCCAGACGTGTCAACCATACTGTAGAAAATACAATCGCCAGAGAAACCAGGGCGAAAATAACCAACAGTCGTGTTCTTAAGGAGTGTTTCATGGTCACTACTATACGCTCTTGTTATTTCGGCAAACACTGTCAAGGCCGTCAATTACCATACTTGTTTGTCCTTCAAAAAAATCTCCGAGTCTCAGACTAACCCGGAAGCGCAATGCTATAGCCGTCCAGATATCTCAACTTTATCGGCATATCAAACAGCCTGGTAAGCATGTCCTGATTAAACATCTCCTGCCGATTTCCCTCTGCAATAACTTCTCCCTCCTTCAGGAAAACAAACCAGTCGATACTGGCCGGAATCTCATGTAAGTGGTGGGTGACCAGTATCAGTTTCTTCCCTCTGTCGATCAAAGTATCCATAGTTTGCAAATACTGATGTGTCGCTTTGATATCCAAACCGGTAGTAGGTTCATCAAGCATCAAATATTCCGGTTCATTTATCAGTGCTCTCGCCAATAGACAACGACGCTGCTGCCCGGTGGAAAGAGCGGCAAAGGGACGATCCAGCAAATGCCCTATAGATAACTCTTCGCAAAGGGCGCGAGCCCTGGCTATTTGCTCCGGACTGTATGTCTGATGTGCCCAGGTGGTCAGGCTTGAGTACAACTGCGAAACAACCACTTGCAATACGCTGGAATCGCGATAAACCCTTTCTTGAAGATCATGGGAAACTATCCCCATACACTGGTGTAAATCCTCGACCCGCCAACTGGACTTTCCCAAAATATTAAACTGGGCATTCTCGTCCCAGATAGGGTAAAGCTCACGATTAATCAGCTTTAACAGCGTCGACTTCCCCGATCCATTTGGGCCAATCACCGCGGAACTGCGATCTGATGGAAGCTTCAGTGATATCTCGGAGAAAACTTCATTCTCGCCACGTCGAACCCGAACGTTTCGCATTTCGATCAAAGCTGGCATTTAAATCCTCTTGTCTGTTTTACAAAGCCATAGTTTCGCCTGTCCACCGGGCACATGTATAGTTCCGCACTGGATTAAGTGAAAGCTCCTCGCTGGAGTTTTGCTTTTAGTACTCAGCACAACTCTGGTTTCCACAATGAAGGGCAAAATAATTGGCGCACTGGCCGGCGCTTGGTTACTCAACATCCCCGGTTTTTTTCTGGGTTTGTTGGCAGGACATTTCTACGATTCCTTGCAAAGGCTGACAAAAGGCCACTTTGTACACCTCTCCGCCGAGCAGCGGGCCACCATCCAGCACTCCTATTTTGAGACCAGTTTTAAATTACTGGGTTATTTGGCAAAAGCCGATGGCCATATTTCAAAAGCCGAAATAAGTCATACCGAACAACTTATGAGCCGTATGGGTTTGTCTGCGGTACAGCGTCAGGAAGCTATAGGTCTGTTTAAACTCGGAGCCTCCGCGGAATTTGTTCTGGCTGACAGCCTTTCGGAGTTCAACCATATCTGCGGACGCCAACCGCGTCTGAAGCAAACACTTCTCAGCTACCTAATTACCCTGGCCATGGCCGATGGGAAAATCGATGCCGATGAGCGCCAAGCGCTACTGCAGATTGCTCAGGGCTTGGGCATTCCCAATTTTGTGTTTGAACAATTACTGGCCATGATTCAGGCACAGGCGAGCTTTCACCAACAGGGCGGAAGCTATCAGAGTCGCAGCACCTCCAATCCGGCCGACACCCTGTCCAAGGCTTATCAGGCGCTGGGAGTTAAAGCCTCCGCAAGCGATGCTGAAATCAAAAAGGCCTATCGCAAATTGATCAGCGAGAACCATCCAGATAAGCTAATCGGCCAAGGCATGCCAGAAGAGATGATTCAGTTGGCCACAGAACGATCACAGGAAATCAGCAGCGCCTACGAAACCATTCAAAAGGAACGTCAAAACGCCCGGGGGCAATAGCCTTCACCATCTGGAACAGCGACTATGTTTGAAGAGATAGAACAGCTACAAAGCATTAGCGACGCCATCATCAATTATCTGATTGAGAATGGTTTGCAGATTCTGGTTACCATTCTGATCCTCATTGTCGGCTACCTTCTGGCGAAAAAACTGGGCAAAGCCGTTGAAGGCCTGATGATCGCCAAAAAGGTCGACATAACTCTCAGTCGCTTTGTGGGTAATTCGGCACATCTGGTGGTTTTGGCTCTGGTCATCATGATGGTTTTGGGTCGGCTGGGAATAAGCATCACACCCTTGATCGCCTTGATTGGCGCCTTGTCTTTGGGAGCGGGCTTGGCACTCCAGGGCATGCTGGCCAATTACGCTGCCGGTTTTACCATTATCATCACCCGCCCCTTTGTGGTGGGCGACACCCTCAGCGTGCAGGGGCAAACAGGGGTGGTTGAGAGCGTGCATCTCGCTTACACCATTTTGGTGGATGAGGACGAAGTTCGCATCCAGATACCCAACCGCCTGATCGTTGGCGAAATCATGCACAACTCCAAGGAAGAGAAGTTGGTAGAACTCGCAGTAGGAGTTGCCTATAAATCCGACCCGCACAGGGTTATCGAAATTGTCAGAAATTGTCTCGACCCTATTGAGGGCATCAACCGCAGTCGTGGGCTGCTAGTAGGGATAGAGGCCTTTGGCGACAGTAGTATCGATATTGGTGTACGTTTTTTTGCTCCGACAGAAAAACATTATGAAACCCTCTACACCGCCAATCTGGCCATTTATGACGCACTTAAACAGCAAGGAATCGAGATACCCTTTCCGCAGAGAGAGGTTACTCTACTGAATCAGGGATAGGCCGTTGCTTAAAAGCCTTCTTAACTTTGACCCGGCACACGCGCCAGAGTCGCCCGATCCAATCCTGCCAAGTCCCTGAGCAAGTCTATCTGGCGATATCCGTTCCGTTGCAAGCAGTGACGGACCCGATCTCCCTGTTGGTAGCCATGCTCCACTAAAAGCCAGCCTTCCGGATTCAGGTGACCGACCGCCTTTTGAGCAATAAGCTCTATGTCGGCCATGCCATCTAGCCCGGATATAAGGGCGGACAAAGGCTCAAAACGCACATCTCCCTTTTGTAACCAGGGACTGTCCGATTCCACATAAGGCGGATTGGACACAACAAGATCAAAACGGCTGTTTTCCGGAAGCGGCTCAAACCAGGACCCCAAGTACCATTTAATGGGGGAGATATCGAGTTTATCGGCATTAGCTCGCGCCAGAGCGATAGCCTCGGGTACAAAATCCACCGCACTTATTTGCCAATGCGGACGCTCGGATTTGAGTGCCAGGGCAATTGCTCCAGTGCCCGTCCCCAAATCCAGAACAGCCGCAGAAGAGGGCAAGTTCAAACTGAGCGCCATCTCTACCAACAGTTCAGTCTCTGGGCGGGGGATCAGAGTATGGGCATTACAGTCCAGCTCTAACCCCCAAAACTCTCGCCGACCCAATATATGGGCGACGGGTTTTCCCTCGGCGCGTTGAGCCAGCAGCGATTCAAATTTGGCGATTTGCCCGATTTCGAGCTGATGCTCCGGCCAGGTAAACAACCAGACACGCTCCTTGTTTAACACCTCAGAGAGTATCAGCTCGGCATCGAGACGGGGTGTATCGGAAACATCCCTGAGAGATTTTTCTCCACTAACCACAAGATCCCGTACACAGGCTCTTTGGGGGGGAAGCATGATTTTGGACCTATTCGTCCTGTGAGAGAGCCGACAACATATCGGCCTGATGTTCATTAATCAGGGGTTCGATAACGATATCCAGATGCCCCTCCATAAACTCGTCCAGCTTATAGAGCGTCAGGTTTATCCGGTGATCGGTTACCCGACCCTGTGGGAAGTTATAGGTGCGAATCCGCTCGGAACGATCGCCGCTACCCACCAGGTTACGTCGGGTATCGGCCTGTTCTTTTTCGGCGGCGTCGCGCTGCTGATTGTTTAATCTGGCCTGCAGCAAGGACATGGCCCGGGCGCGATTTTTATGCTGAGAGCGTTCGTCCTGACATTCCACCACTATACCTGTGGGCAAATGAGTCAAGCGGATAGCCGAATCCGTCTTGTTGACATGCTGTCCACCGGAACCGGAAGCGCGGAAAGTATCCACGCGCAAGTCTTCCTTGCGTATATCAATATTTTCCACCTCATCTGGCTCCGGCATAACCGCCACAGTACAAGCCGATGTATGGACCCGCCCCTGGGACTCCGTTTCCGGTACACGCTGCACTCGGTGGGCTCCGGATTCAAACTTCAGGTTGGCGTAAACATCGACTCCGGAAATACGGGTAATAATTTCCTTGAAGCCACCGTGGTCACCCTCTCGTTCGGACAGGATTTCGACTTGCCAACGTTTGGATTCGGCGTACTTGCTGTACATACGGAAAAGGTTGCCGGAAAAGATGGCCGCCTCATCGCCGCCGGTTCCTGCACGGATTTCCAAAAACACATTAGCGCGATCCTCTGGGTCCTTGGGCAACAACAGTTTTTGCAGCTCCAGCTCCAATTCGCCTATTTCGGTCTCGGCACTATCCAACTCATCACGCGCCATATCCCGCATCGAGCTATCCGAATCCTGCAGCATTTCTCGCGCATCCTCGGCATCCTGAACACGCCCCTGATAGCGTTCAAAACATTTCACTACTGGCTCAATTTCAGAATACTCCCGCGACAAATCACGAAACCGATTTTGATCACCGATAACCTCGGGGTCGCTCAGCAGTGCGCCGACCTCTTGATAGCGGTCAACCAGAAGTACGAGCTTATGTCGGATGGAGTCTTTCATGGGGCCGGCATACTAGGCTTAGCTGGATTGATTGTCGATGCCTGCAGAGCTGTTATCTGCATCTTGATCCGACTCGCCGGTTTCTACATCAATACCAAGCAGGCGTCGCGCCAAAGCTATCTCACCTGCATCGCCCGTCTGGATCACAGCCTTCAGTTGGGATGTAGGGTGGTGTATCAACTTGTGGGTCAGGTTGTGGGCAAAACGCATGATCACTTCATCAGCTGGCTGCCCGGATTCCAGCATGGACAAAGCCTTGTCCAACTCCTGCTGACGAAGATGATCGGCCCCATGACGATAGCCGCGAATCAGGTCGGCATAACCCGAAGTTCTGAGCTCGTTCTGCCAGCGCTGTAATTGCTCTTGAATAAGTGTTTCGGCCTCTTCCGCAGCTTGCTCTCGCGAACGGCGGTTTTCTTCAATTACCTCGCGCAAATCGTCAACGCTGTAGAGATAAACGTCTTCGAGACTGCCGACCTCTATCTCGATATCCCGCGGGACGGCAAGGTCGACCATAAACATCATTCGGTGTTTTCGCTGCCGCAAAGCGGACTCAACAGCGCCTTTACCCAACAGTGGCAGCTGACTCGCGGTAGAAGAAAAAACAATATCGGCCCGATGCAACATGCCAGGGATATCGGACAACAAAATGCTCTCGGCACCCAGATTTGAGGCCAACTCTTGCGCCCTTTCAGCCGTTCGGTTGGCAATAATTATGCGGCCAATACCTTGCTCTTTCAGGTGCTGCCCTACCAGGGCGATGGTTTCACCAGCACCAATCAACAAAACGGTTTTATTCGCCAAATCGGCAAAAATTTGCCGGGCAAGAGAAACCGCCGCATAGGCTACAGAGACAGGATTCTGTCCTATTGCCGTTTCAGAACGCACCCGTTTGGCACTGGAGAAACTGTGCTGAAAAACCAGATGCAAGGCTGAACTCAGAGTACCGGCTTTTTCCGCCACGGCGTAAGCTGATTTCAACTGCCCCAGGATTTGTGGTTCACCCAACACCATGGAGTCCAGCCCCGCTGCAACGCGCATCAAATGCGAAGCAGCAGCCTCTTCAGAGTACTCATAGGTGCACTGTGCCAGCTGGTCAACACTCAGCTTGTGCCAATCGGCAAGCCAGGCCAAGGCTTCGGCGTCATCTTTATTGCCGGTATCCAGATAGACCTCTGTACGGTTACAGGTCGACAGGATTGCCACACCTTCAGCGCCCAAATCGCGGCCAGCCGCTTGCAGGGCCGCAATCAGCCTTTCCGGCGCAATTGCAACCTTCTCACGCACTTCCAAAGGTGCAGTGTTATGGTTTATTCCAAGGAGTGTGAACACGGCAGAGAGTTTAACGGAAAGTGCTATTGTCCGTTTCTGGCACCCTGCTTACAAGCGCGTTGCGAATTCATTGTGAATAGAATGAGCGATTAGGAGCGAGAAAA
Organism: Pseudomonadales bacterium; assembly: GCA_041595415.1. GTDB lineage: Bacteria > Pseudomonadota > Gammaproteobacteria > Pseudomonadales > GM7GCV1 > JABJGI01. Next base: position 12,910 of record JBFHKI010000019.1, read on the forward strand.
GTGAATTTCTACTAAGATATCGAGTCAGAACAAGCCAAACGGCACGAAGAACATCATGGAATATTTCTCAAAAGCAAAATCCGCCTTCATTCTACTGTTGGTTTCTACCTTGGCAGCCTGCAGTTCAATGCCAACGGACCAGAATGCAGAAACCGCTGCAGAGGTAAAAACTCTAAGCGTCGAGGATGTAGAAGCTCTGGAAGCAGAAGTCAGCGAAACGCCCATGGCTCCGGAAACGCTTGAGAAACTCCTGGCAGCAGAATTTAGCGGTTACCGCGGCAATCCAACCGCTGTCGTCGACCTCTACCTCAAGGCGGCACGGGAAACCCGTGATCCAGCCATCCTGGCCCGCACCGTTAAACTGGCTGTGGATATTTCGGACCTCGACCGAGCAATGCAAGCTGCACTCCTTTGGTACGAAACCGAACCCGACAACCTTGAAGCTCGCGCTCTGGCAGTGCAAATGCTCGCCCGCAATGGTGAGGCCGAAGCCGCCTGGTACATCACCGAAGAGTCCAACAGCCCTGTTTTGGTCCGGTTAGTAGCCACCGAAACGGCCAATACAGAAAATCTTTCCCAGGTGCTCTGGCTCGGCCAGCAAATAGAAATTTTTGCCAGCGACAAAGCCCCTCATACCGAACTTTATCTGGCCCAGGCTCTCTTGCTGTTTCATCTGGAACGGCAAGAGCAGGCTCTTGAGCTGGCCCGACAAAGTTTGCTGCTCGACTCGGACAATGTTGCCGCCCTGCTTTTACTGGTAGAGGTTTTGACCAGTATGGAGCGCGATCAGGAAGCCGCCATCGTTGTTGAAAACTGGTTGAAAACCAACTGGCAACGCGCTGGCGAAGACAGAACCGCCCTGCTTTCCCTATTCCTTGAAATTAATCGCGAAGCCGCCGACCCCAGCGTGAGTAGACTCTACGCAGCACACCCCGAATCAGACGAGCTTTTGCTGATTGCGGCCGAAATAAAAATGAACACCCGCCAGCTTGATGAGGCCGAACGCCTGTATCTTCTGGCCAGCAAATTGCCCGGACATAAAGATTTATCCGTTCTGCAGCTTGGCCGTATTTACCATTTTCGCAGCAACACCGACCAGGCCATGGCCTACTATTCCGAAGTGCCTCCCGGGGTTTACTACCAGTACGCACAGGATCAGATCGTAAGCCTTTTGAGCCAGTCCGGGCGAATCGATACATTAGTCGAACATTTTCGAAAACAACGTCAGGCTTACCCCGACATTAGAGAACGACTCTTCGTCACGCAAAACCAGTATCTGGGCAGCCTGCTGGATGACGAGAAATTGTTTCAGTTCCTGAACGAAGCCTTACAGAACTACCCCCTTAATAACGAACTTCTCTACGCACGCTCCATGGTGGGAGAACGATTGGGACAGTTAGATGTTTCCGAAGCCGACTTGCGCACTATTCTCGATCAGGATGCGGACAATGCCAACGCGTTAAATGCTCTGGGATATACCCTGACCAACCGCACGGATCGCCATGCAGAAGCCTACGAGTTGATCGAGAAAGCCCTGAGCATCGCCCCTAACAATCCAGCCATCCTCGATAGCATGGGTTGGGTTTTACACAATCTGGGCGAACACGAAGAGGCTCTGCCCTATCTGGTCGAGGCCCAAAATGCTTTCTATGACCCTGAAGTAATATCGCACCACGCCGAGGTTCTCTGGTATCTCGATCGCAGCGATGAAGCTCTGGATTTGATAGGAACTGCCATGCTGGAGTTTCCCGGCAATGAACTGCTCAACAGCATACGCCAGCGTATTCTTGACGACCTGAATGAATCCTGAAGGCCGATAATGGTCAAGCTCGCACTGATCGCCGCTACAAGTCTACTTTTTGTCGGCTGTGCCATAACCCCGATAGAAGAACCCGCGGCGTTTGTTTCACAGCAGGGGCCGCAGACCTGGAGAGCAACAGGCCGCTTCAGCTACGCCGCTGAAGACGAACGGCAATCCGGCCAATTCGACTGGCAACAGGAGGGAAGCAAGTATCAAGTTCGACTCTTTGGCCCTCTGGGCATGGGAAGCCTGAAAATTGTCGGCAGCTCTGAATACGTAGAAATTCAATCCGGCGAGGGTTCCTATGTGTCAGATCAACCCGACCAGCTTTTATTTGAACTCACCGGCATGCATATTCCCATTAATGTATTAAGCCAATGGATGACCGGTTCAGAGCAGGCGACAACCCGCCATATCGCTCAAAAAAACAACTGGCAGATCCTCTACGATGACTACCTTGAGGTTGGCGACTATATCTTGCCCAGCCGCATCGATATCAATCAAAACACTACCAGCATGAGAATTGCTATCGCCGACTGGAATCTTGATTAGCGTGACAAACTCATCTATCCGGCTGCTCTCCCCAGCCAAACTCAACCTGTTTTTATTGATCACCGGACGTCGGGCAGACGGATATCATCTTTTGCAAACCCTTTTCCAGATTCTTGATTACGGCGACAGCATGTATTTCTCGCCCAGACAAGATGGACAGATAAGGTTGCTTACCGACTTTGCCGGTATTCCCCCGCAGGATAATTTGATCGTTCGTGCCGCAAAACTAGTACAAGAACAACTCAGCCCGACCAAGCGAAAATTGGCCGGAGTGGATATATCCATCGACAAAGTATTACATATGGGCGGCGGGCTGGGCGGCGGTAGCAGCAATGCCGCCACCACTCTTCTGGCCCTCAATCACCTTTGGCAGGCCAATCTCAGCCTGACACAACTTGGCCAGATCGGTGTTCAACTGGGAGCCGATGTTCCGGTTTTTGTGGCCGGGAACACCGCCTACGCCGAGGGCGTGGGCGAACAACTCACTCCGGCAAGCCTGAAAGAAAGCTGGTATCTGGTGCTCAACCCACAAGTCAGCATTTCCACAGCTGAAATCTTCTCAAATCCTCAATTGACAAGGGACAGTACTGCCATCAAAATACCGGCCCTCGCGACAGGCTGTATCCGCAATGACTGTCAGGAAGTAGTAGAAAACCTGCATCCTGAGGTCGCCAGAGCAAGGCTTTGGCTAGCAAAGTTCGGTACCAGCCAGCTTACGGGAACCGGAGCTTGTTTGTTTGTCAGGTTCCCAACGGAAGCGGATGCCCTCGAGGTTGCCAACCAGATTCCTTCTGGCTGGAAAGGGTTTGTCGCAAGAGGTATTAATCAGTCGCCCGTTCATACCCAACTCGGGCAACTGTAAAAGTTTTATAACAACTGGGGTGTCGCCAAGCGGTAAGGCAACGGGTTTTGATCCCGTCATGCGGAGGTTCGATCCCTCCCACCCCAGCCATTTTTTAGTGTGCAAAGACGGAGCCGAATGTGGCAGATCTGATGGTATTCACCGGGAACTCCAACCCGGAAATGGTTAAAGAAACCTGCAGATATCTCGGCGTACCCGTTGGACAGGCTACCGTAACCAAATTCTCCGACGGCGAAGTAGCTGTTGAATTGCAAGAGAACGTTCGCGGCCGCGATGTTTTTATCGTCCAGTCCACCTGCGCACCCACCAACGATAATTTAATGGAAATGCTGGTTCTGGCCGACGCCTTGCGTCGCGCATCGGCAGCTCGCATCACCGCGGTTATCCCCTATTTCGGTTACGCCCGTCA
>JBFHKI010000020.1:0-15593 GCA_041595415.1 Pseudomonadales bacterium
AAATTGCCGTTGGCGTATTCATAGTTGATCGAACCTACGCGGATAACCTGCCGATTGGCCGGTAGCACTGTTACCCGCTGCCCAACCGAGGGATGAGTAGTACGCTTATTGGTATAAGCGCGATTTGCATTGTGATCTGGCACATCACGCCCTTGCGCAACAGCCTCGGATAAATTCGCCAGGTTGAGGCCTAGTAACAACAAGGCAACAAAACCCAAATTGTATTTTTTTCTCATTGGACCTCCTCATACAGGATCAATTAAATGCTTTGACAAAGAATATTCCCGGAGTTCAGGTCCGGACATCCCGGAAGCTCTTAATCCACTATATATCCATAATTTCTGCGTGATACGGAGCCATAGCCTATAATTTCACCATTCTTTTCAGGCCAGAAATAATGACCGATTCCGAAGCCTATCGCGCCAAGAAAGCCATGTTCGATCAAATGCTTACAGTCTATGGTCGCAACCCGGTGCTCGAAGCCATAATGGACCCAAACTTACATCCTCAACGTTTACACCTGTCCAAGAACAACCGTAAAGCCGGGATACTGGATCAAATTGAAAGCTGGGCTGTTAAGCGCAATGTGGAGATACGCAAACACGATCCCGCATCTCTTGCCCGTATTTCAAAAAATGCAAAACAAGATCAGGGGGTTGCCCTGGATGTACGCTGCCCCAGCCATCAGCAACTATCGGAATTCCTCAAGCAATTGCCCGAACAGTTTCAGTTGATTGCCCTTGACGGAATAACCAATCCGCAAAATCTGGGCATGATAATCAGGTCCGTTACAGCCAGTCCTGTAGACGCCTTATTAATCAGTAAACAGGATTCACCCAAGCTTTCACCACTGGTAATAAAAGCCAGTGCAGGTACCCTTTTCCGGGCCCCCATAGTTCGGACTGAAAAATTGATAGATGCTCTGCAACAATTGGCAGACCGGGATACAAAAATTTGTGTTCTGGACTCGAATGCCAACTCCAGCTTTGAATCACTTCATAAATTTGACCGCGTAGTCTATGTACTCGGCAATGAAACCCGGGGTATTTCCACTGAGATTGGTAAAATTGCTACTCACAGAGTCTCAATTCCCATGAATCGTGGAGTCGAATCCCTCAATGTCGCGGTCACAGCTGCATTGGTTGCCTTTAGCTAAGCCAGGCTATCAATCCGTTCACGGGTTCGCCAAGATAAGTCAAACACAGGGTTCAACAAAAAAGGCGCCAACCGGCGCCTTTTTAATTAACCTGTATTCGTCACACTATTGAAAAGTGTATCGAATACCAATGCCGTAGGTTGTGCCGTATTCGTCGTACTGACTTAAGCGACTCGAGTTACCAAAGTAGTAGTACTCAGGCTCATCATTCAGGTTGATTGCCTCGGCTGTCAGGGTAAGTGATTCGCTGAGTTCGTAACGGGCTGTCAGGTCGATTTGGAAATGCGCATCCGTGTATCTGTCAGACAGGGCTTCACCACCCAGCTCATCCAGATATTCGCCTCGGTAGTTACCTGCCAGACGCACATCCCAGCCATTTTTGTCATAACCAATTGATACATTAGCTGCCTGTTCGGTTTGCTTGAAGAAAGGAACAGTGCGTTCACCTGCAGTGGAGTCAGCGGGAAGATCCATATCGCCGTCGGTGTGAGTGTAATTCGCCACAAAGATCAGGCCATTATCCCAAGCTGTCTGGAATGAAAGCTCCATACCCAAGAGATCAACACTGTCCGTGTTTTCGTAGGTAACTACCTCGTCCCAAGTTTGACCGCGGAACTCTGTATCAGTGGCTTCAATTTCAACAATTGCATTGTCCAGCTTCTTGTAGAAAGCTCCCAGGCCAAAGAAGGTTGCATCACCTATGTAGTACTCGTAGCTCAGGTCGAAATTCCAAGCCTCTGTGGCATCAAGTTCAGTATTTCCCGCTTCGATAGCATTGTCTTCTGTGTCAATTATTGCAGCGGCACGAGACTCGTTGAAGCCAGGGCGAACCAGAGAACGGTATAGACCAAAACGCAACAGTTTGTCATCACTCAGTTCGTGTTTAATGTTGAGCGATGGAGCCAGGAAGCCATAATCATTGTTCTCATCGATGGCAGAAACAGTTTCGGTCTCTACATCCCAGGCCTTACCAAGATACTGAGTCTTTGTATCTTCGTAGCGAAGACCGTAGATCCAAGTGGTTGGCCCTTGAACTGTAGTCGCCATGGCATACAAAGCCAGCACATCTTCATTGGTCTGCCAGTCTGCGCCGATGGATTCCTCGTTCATATCACCCAGTTCAACTTCAAAAAAGCTGCTTGCACCAGGACAGGTTGTGCCATCTGCCAGATCAACGAGATTAGTGTAATCAAGCTCAGAGCGAAGATCTTTAATCTGAGCAAAGGTCGGTGTTGGCCCGTGAATACTGTCCAAATAAGAATCTATGTTTGTGTAGTTAAAGCTGGATAAGGGATTGTCATCCGCAGGCGAATAACCACAAAAATTAAAGTTGTTGGCTTTTTCGCGCTCACGATACTTCAGGCCGAAATCCAGAACAGTGCTATCGCTATAAAGATGGGTAAAGTCGAAGGTCGCGCCAATGCTTTCGTCTGAAGTGACAGCGTACTCAGTGCTATAGCCATCGAGAAGAAGATTGTCCGGGTCGTAGAAATAATCAGGGTAAACCACGACTGGGCTTTGAGGATTGCTGTTATCGAAGGTGAAGACCTGGTCTGCCGCCTCGCCTCGGAAAACTGCCTCATACTGATCTGAATCATCCTGCTCGGCTTCAGAAGAGAAAATCGAGAACTCCATGCGATTGCGATCATCCAGCGCAATCTCCGCACCGATTTGAAAGGTTTCAATAGTGCGAGTCTCTCGTCGATTTTTACCTTCTGAGTCAACTTCGGCATCGCCCTCATAGGTGAACAGGTCGCCATTAATGGTCGGATCCTCTTCAAGAATATCGCGGGTTTCCCACTTGGCACGCCACTCGGTATCCACATAGTCACTTTGGAACATACGCGCGTAGTACCTGTTACCGGCATTAGTCAGATAATCCAGATTCAGAACCACACCCTGACGCTCACGAGTCAGGTCGTAGTAGCGCATTTCGTAATCATCATTGGGCACAGCATCGCCCCAACCACCCGTTTCATTGTTGTTGGCAACAATACGGCGGCTTTGATCGCTAATCACCAGTGCGGCACCCAGTTCGCCTCCATCAAGCTGCCAACGATTGGTCACAGTCGCAGAAAGCTTGGGGTTATTTGCGTCGTCGCTAATGGAATTGGTTGTTGTTTCCGCTGACAGACGGGCAAACAGACCATCTCTGGAGAAAGCAGAAAGGGTTTCCAGATCAATCGCCCCACCTATAGTGTCGGCGTCCAGATCCGGGGTAAGGGTTTTATATACCGTCATGGTTTCCAGAAGGTCGGATGGAACACCGTCCAGCATGACACCACGCCGGTCTTCAGGAGAGGCTGTATTAACGCCATTAATTGTCATGGCATTTAAGTCGGTATTCATACCCCGCACACTGACGTAGCGGCCTTCACCCTGGTCATTCTCGACCATAATGCCGGAGATTCGGCGCAAAGATTCGGCCACATTGATGTCGGCAAAGGTACCTATAGCATCGGAATCAACGACACCAGATGCCTTGTCTGATTCGCGCATTTTATTAAGCGCGCTCTGCAAGCTGGCCCGGCTACCTACAACTACGGTTTCCTCAATTTCATTCACTTCCTGTGCCGATAGTTGGACAGAAGCAATACTGCTTCCCAATGCTATCGCTGAAAACCGCAACCAATGTTTGTTACTTCGAAAAATCATTTTTGGAAACCCTTAAAAGTTTAGTAATGAAAACTCCGCGAGTTTGAGTTAGCAGTATTGCAATAGCATGACCATTAGACTTCAGCATTATGTCAATTTTCAAAAAGCTTTCTGATGGACTATTCAACGCTTTGTAGATTGAGCGCCTCGGCCACATCCAGCCAATTAATGTATTTGAAATCCTGAGCCGTTCGTGGATTGAGGTTAAACCCATCCTGTACCACCAGCAGGCCTTTGGGGAACTTTGGACCAAGGTATTGACTGGTCAATGTCAGGCCATCCGTCTCTTCGGCACCATCTATACCGGAATCGGGATTATCAACTATCCGAAAAGAGCCGAGGTACGCATAGTCACCCTGCGCTTGATAAACCGCATAGCTGTAATCCCCTTGGGAAGAAACTATCAAATAGGCAAGTTCGGTATTTACCCGATAGATGTCCATACCTTCCACATCAGCAACCAGAACACCAGCTCCGGTCAGATCGATCAAGGAGCGACTGTCATCGGCATCGGGTAGTGCCGAGAACCGCCAGAGTCCGGTATTTTCTTCACCGACAAAAAGCTGATTCGTCAGATCATCGGCCGCACAACCTTCAGGCTGGCTGGGTAATACAAAGCTCCTTACCAGAGACATCTCAAGGGGCACCAGAGAATCCAGATGCCACTGCTGATATCGACCGTCCGTATCATTCACAAAAGCGTATAGATCGCCGGAAGATTGCTTGTAGAGGCAAGTACCGTATGGCTCGGTCAAATCAAGAAGCTGACGTCCGACAAACTGAACATTGCCCGTCTGTCGATCTATTGAAAAAACATCCAGACTATTATGGGTACGGCTGCTGGCGACGGCAATATCGTACAGTTCACCCTCGAATGCGACGGACTGACGAATATCCACGTTATTCAACCGGCCTTCGGGCAAAGCCTGTATTTGTTCGCCATCGAGGTTATAGACCATCAAGCCATTCTGTTTGTCGGTACCAAAAACCAAACTCTGTGATGCCTCATTCGGATGAATCCAGATTGCCGGATCATCTGCCGCATCGTCCGAGCTTGGCACTGGTGTTGTTTCCACACTGGCAACCAGATTGGCCACGGCGACACCCCTTTTGACCGCAACCTCACTGTACTGGGGTGTTTCAGCGCAACCGGCCATCAAAACCAAACAGAATAATCCGGACAATTTATACATTCATCTCTCCAAAAAACAAAAAAGCCCACCGTGCAACCTTGCTAAAGACGACCGGGAGCAAGCGACAGGTAAATCCGAAGCTGAGCTTAAAGAGCCAAGATGACAGTCAAATGAAAGCGGCCTAAAACCGAATTGAAGAAATATCGGAGAAAACTAGAAAAAAATGTCCCTGACCAGGTGAAATAACAAAGCCACCATTAGTAAAAAGCCGGCCAGAGCGGCCAAGCCTCTGAGGCGATAGTTCCTTGCCAGTTTCAGCGGATTTTTACTGGCAAGAATAAAATGTCTACGATCGGACTGCGGATTAAACAGAATATGGGCCGGTTCGGAATCATAGTTTGCCATGACAAATTCATAGGCCTCTTTTTTGGCTTCCTGTTTTACTCGCTGCCACTCAGTTTGGCTGACCTCTCCAGCTGCATCTCCTTGGGATCGCAGATAGCTTTTGTGTGTTTTCCACTGAGTAATAATTTCGGTGGCCTTGGTATGCACCTGTACATCCATCGGCTCGGCGGGGATTGTTTTGAAATCACCCAGTGCATAGAGCAGATCCCCCTGACAAATCAGGGATTCGGTGTAACGGTATTTCTTTGCTGAATTAAATAAAATCTCACTCGCCAGCTCAGCCCCCTGGACAGGAGTTTCAAGATTTCCATACCAGCAACGATTTTGCCGGGGACGTACATCAGCCCCCTCTGGGTGTATATGACACTTACCGCTATCGTCCCTGAGAAAAAAACTTCGTTCACTGGTTCCGGATCGCACCAAACGCCAGGAGGCATGTTTACCGCTCGTGTCATAACGCTCGACCCGAAAACGATACCAGAGGCAACGAGTCAGGCTCAGGGGAGCCAAGAGCATTTCCTGATCGGGTTCGGCGCTGCCTATAAGCTCAACATAACCCTGAGCAGCCGTGGAAATCTTTGATGTGGGTGTATCTTCAATCAGACGGGCCTTGGACAGCGATCGCAGAGAGAAAAACAGACAAAAAGTAGCGACAATTGCCACAAAGGCAATGGTGATCCACAGTTCAGTCAACGCCTGACCTGCCGGAAGGGCTAGCTAAAAAGTTCTTTGATACTGACGTCGGCCAGCTCTTGATCTTCAAACTCAAGCAGTTCAAAGGCCTTAAAACCAAAGAAGTTGGCGATAACCACATCGGGGAACTGCTCTATCCGAACATTGTTATTGTTTACCGCCTCGTTGTAGACCTCACGCCGATCGGAGATGGCATTCTCCAGATCCGAGATACGCTGCTGCAGATGTTGAAAGCTCTGATCAGCTTTTAGATCCGGGTAGTTTTCCACCACGGCAAAGAGTTGACCGAGACCGGCGCGCAAAGCCGTTTCAGCAATACCCAGTGCCCCGACGTCACCACTCTGTTGGGCTCCTGAAACCCGGCTGCGTGCTTCTGTTATCTGGTTCAAGGTCTCCTTTTCGTGCGTCATATAACGGTTACAGGTTTCCACCAGCTTGGGCAGCTCGTCATGCCGTTGTTTAAGCAATACGTCAATATTGGCCAGGTATTTGGAAACGGCGTGTTTGAGCCGTACCAGATTGTTGTAAATCATTACCATATAGCCGATAACAAATACCAAAACGGCTATGCCTATCCAGTTCCCCATGCTCATGCCAGATCCTCAATTGTTGGTCGGTTGTCCCACCGGTCTAAAAATACCGTAAAGGTTTTGACGAGTCGATAATTCAATTCGCACAGGACAACATAAAAAAGAGGCAACCACCTGAAGTGGCGCCCCTTGTTTGAATACAGGAGTTGGTATCTATTCGCTCAGCAAACGTATTTCGGCAATACCCGATTCACGCAGCGGCTGCTCGATTTGGTCCACATCACCCACGATCAGCCAGATAGCCTGATTGATATGGATTTGTTGACGAGCGACGGCGGCAATATCCTCAACCTGCATGTTTCTCAGAATCTGTTGCGACTGGTCATAATAGTCGAGTGGTCGATCATAGCTGACAATATCCAACAGAACTCCACGCACACTGGAAGCCGTTTCAAGGCGGCCCGGCTGACTGCGTAACAGGCCTTCCCGGTTGAGTTCCAACTCAGCCTGACGGATGGGATTGTCAGCGGTGTATTCACGCACTTCGCGCAGGATTTCCTGCATCGATTCCAGAGTTTTATCCGATTGCACTGGGGCGTAATAGATCAAGGGTCGTTGGGCGCGAGCATCAGGTAAAAAAGCTCTGGCACCATAAGCCCAGCCCTTGTCTTCTCGCAGATTCATATTCAAACGCGAATTAAAGGTGCCACCCAAAGCACGCACCGCCATATCCAGCAGTTCACTATCTTGCCAGTTGGAAGGTGGCATAAGCTGTCCGCCGATAATCATCGACTGGGGCGCATCCGGCTTGTCCAACAGATAGATAATTCCGGTTTCCGCTGTCTGACCCTGTTCAGGGAGAACTTTGCTGCCTTTGCTTATCTCCGGTGCCTGCCAGTCACCGAATACTCGGGCGAGCTCGGGTTCTATCTCTTCACGGCTCATGGAACCCACCACCACCAGCGTGGCATTGTCAGGGCGAATCCACTGATTGTAAAACTCCAGCAAATCATCGCGCTCTATGCTTTCCACCGAGGCCTGGGTACCCGAACCCGTCAGGGGAATGGCATAGGGATGATCTTGCGGGTAGAGCAAAGGCGGCAGGTTGCGCAGTGCCAACTGAAGAGGGTCGGCATTTTCACGGACGATACCCGCCAGTACACCGATACGTACCCGCTCCAGATCCTCCTCCGGAAAGGTCGGATTGCGAATAATCTCGGCATACAACTCCAGAGATTCTTTGAGGTTGGCTTGCAGGGCAGAAAGTGAAACCGAGGTATTGTCCAGGGATGAACTGGCGCTGATGTTTGCTCCCAACCGCTCCTCAAGTTCCGCTATTTCCAGAGCATCATAGTTTTTAGTTCCTTCGTCGAGCATGCCGGTTGTCAAACTGGCTGTGCCCAGCTTGCGTCCCAGGTCGGCAGAATATCCGGCATCAAAGAGCATTGTCATACCAACCAGAGGGAGATCGCCCCGCTCCACCAGTTTGACCTCTATTCCATTCTCCAGGCTGAAGGATTCAATTTCGGGAAAGTCGGCTTCAGGCGCTGCACCGACATCTGGCATTTCGGAACGATCGGCCGAACTTTCAGAAGCCCTTAGATCGCCTTGGGGATGGACTTCAAGGTTGTAATCTCCGGCAGACAGCCATGCGCGGGCCGCATCCCTGACCTGTCGCGCCGTTGCCGACTCCCACAACTGCAAATCAGACTTGTAGGCGCTGGCATCGCCTTCATAGGTTTCATAGGTGGCCAACAATTGGGCCTTGCCCGCAAATCCACCGACCTTTTCCAAACCTCGAATCACACTGGAAAAATGCGCGGTTTTAACTCGCTCAAGTTCATCACGGGTCGGCCCCTTGTCCAGAAAAAGCTGCAACTCTTCGACCATTGCCCGTTCAACCTCTTCAAGGCTGATCCCCTCCTTGGCATAGGCTTCCAGTTCAAAAATGCCGGCAATTTCAAAACCGGCCTGACCGCCACCAACATTGGTAGCTATCTGATCATCGTAGACCAAACGCTTGTAGAGGCGACTGTTTTTGCCACCAACCAGTATCTCTCCGGCAATTTCAAGATAGATGTTTTCCTCGGCGCCAAATTGGGGAGTATTCCAGGCCTTGGTGATGCGGGCCTGTGGAACATCATCAATCATGACATCCCGCGTCGATTCATTTCGCTTGGCAACCCAAACCTCCGGGCGACTCAGAGCCGGACCGGGATCAATATCACCGAAATAATGATTAACCTTGGCCAACACCTCTTCGGGGTTTACGTCCCCGGCAACCACCAGAACCGCATTACTTGCACCGTAATAGGTTTCAAACCAGTCTTTTACATCATCTAGAGAGGCGGCTTCCAGATCTTCCATCGAACCGATGGTTTCCCAGCGATAGGGGTGCCCTTCGGGAAACATGCCTTTAAGCTGAAGGTAACTGGCCTCGCCATAGGGGCGATTGTCACCCTGACGTTTCTCGTTTTGTACTACACCACGTTGTTCATCCAGACGTTCCTGATCTACGGCACCCAGCAGGTGGCCCATGCGATCGGACTCCATCCACAAAACGCGATCCAGCGCCGGAGTGGGAACAGTTTGAAAATAATTGGTGCGATCAAAGGAGGTGGTACCGTTCAGGTCAGTTCCGCCGGCCTCTTCCAGAGGCACAAACCAGTCGCCATTGTAGTTTTCCGATCCGTTAAACATCAGATGCTCAAAAAGATGCGCAAAACCCGTAATACCAGGCTGTTCATTTTTTGAACCTACGTGGTACCAGACATTCACAGCGACGATGGGCGCCTTGTGGTCCTGGTGGACCAGAAGCGTCAGACCGTTATCCAATGTGTAACGACTGAAGGGAATATCAATGCTGTCCGCATATTGCGCGCTCGCTGATGTTGAATAGAGACAAAAACCCAATACAAGCCATACAAAGCGTTTCAATTTATTCCTCTCGTTTGTTTCGTAAGTAGCGAATTAGGACAATAATCAAGACAAATAGTGCCGCAGGCAGGGCCAATAGCAAAACCACCAGCAAACTCAATCCGGCGGCAGCAAGCATATCCTTTACCGGAACCCCCCAGCCGACAACTGCCATGGCGATCAAGACAGCTCCCGCCAGCAGGCTGGTTGTTATCGGGCGCTTACGTGTAAAGCGACGAAAAATCACCTTTTATTCACCCCTCTTTATTTACTGCTTCAATCACAGTATTGATACTGTCCGGCGTAACGACTGGCTCGGGTTTGCACTCTGGAAGCGACGGTCAACAACCAGTCTTTGTTACGATAACTGCCGGAATTAAAGCCACCGTGTCCTTCATGATAGGCCAGATATAGCGAGTAAGCATCGGTCTGGGAAATCCCGCTCAACTCTCCGCTCTTTTTGTTATACCAGCCGATAAAGTCGATAGCGTCATCAAAGTCGTCCCGATCGCCATTGCGGCCGGTGCTGCGCTCATACCATCGCCAGGTATCGTCTTTCACCTGTGCGTAACCGTAGGCACTGCTCAACCGCCACCACATTGGCACACCAAAAATCCGTACTCGATCCGGTTTGGCATCGTCCACAAAGGAGGATTCCTGGTACATGATTGCCATCATTACCGGAATGGATGCTCCCCAACGTCGAGCTGCGGTTTTGGCATCACGGTGCCAGCCCCATTTTTGATCAAAAATATCGCAGATATCGTCCGGATTATCCGGCGGCCCAAAGGCGCATCCACTGAGAAAAAGACAGCCTGGCAGGAAAAACCTTAACAAGAACCTTTTCATTGTGAATGTTTCTCCAACAGCTCCAGCAGTTCATCCTCAGACAATACCGGGATTCCCAGCTTTTCTGCCTTGGTCAATTTGGAACCGGCACTAGCTCCGGCGACAAGGGCCGAGGTTTTTGCCGATACCGAGCCCGAGACCTTGGCACCCAGAGCTTGCAGACGAGCACCTGCCTCATCGCGAGTAAAATTCTCCAGAGTCCCGGTGAGCACATAGGTTTTGCCAAACAAGGGCAAATCCGTTGAGGGCTTTTCTATCGCAGGCCAGTGTACCCCGGCATCCAGAAGCGCTTGAATAACAACCAGATTTTCACTGTTATCAAAGAAAGCACGCAAATGGCCGGCCACTATAGGGCCTACATCTGCCACCTGCAGATAATCCTCCAGACTGGCCTGCATGCAGCTCTGTAAGTCACCGAAATGGTTGGCCAGAGACAGGGCCGTCGCCTCCCCTACCTCGCGAATACCCAGGGCATAAATAAAACGGGGCAGGCTGGTAGATTTGGATTTCTCTATCGCCTCAATCAGGTTGCCTGCAGATTTCTCAGCCATCCGCTCCAGACCGGCCACATCTTCCATTTTCAGATGGTAGATATCCGCCGGAGAGCGAAGCAAAGGCGGTTCATTAACCACCATCATTTCGATCAGCTTGTCACCCAGGCCCTCAATATCCATAGCTTTACGCGAAGCAAAATGACGTAATGCTTCCTTGCGCTGGGCTGAACAGATAAGTCCGCCGGTACAACGCGCAACAGCCTCTCCCTCAATCCTTTCAATTTCCGAATGACATACCGGGCAGTGATCGGGAAATACTATAGGTTCGCCATCTCCGGCACGACTGACCCCCACTACCTGGGGAATTACATCACCTGCGCGACGAACAATCACCTGATCGCCAATTTTGACACCCAGACGTTCAATCTCGTCACGATTGTGCAGGGTTGCGTTGCTGACAGTTACACCGCCAACAAAAACCGGTTCCAGGCGGGCAACCGGCGTTATGGCTCCGGTGCGACCGACCTGAAAATCAACTTTACAAAGCTTGGTGCTTTTTTCCTGTGCCGGAAATTTACGCGCTATAGCCCAGCGGGGCGCGCGGGATACAAACCCCAGTTTTTCCTGCAGTTCCAGCGAATTAACCTTGTAGACAATGCCGTCAATATCATACTCAAGCTGATCTCTGCGAGCCGCCATATCCTCGTAATAGTGCCGACAGCCCTCTGCTCCCTTCACCTCTTTGATCAAGGGATTGATGCTGAAGCCCAACTGCTGCAAACGCTGTAGCACCAACCAATGACTGGCCTCAGCAAGCGGGATATCCAACAAGTCACCCTCAACCACGCCAATGCTATAGGCCATCATCATCAAGGGCCGTGTGGCGGTAATACGGGCATCCAGTTGACGCAAACTACCTGCGGCAGCATTCCGGGGGTTTATCAGGGGTTTATTGCCTTCGCGTAAAGCTTTTTTGTTATAGGCCTCAAATCCGGCCAGAGGCATAAAGATCTCACCACGAACTTCCAATACCTGTGGCCAGTCCGAACCTTTCAGTTGCTGGGGAACGCTGGCAATAGTGCAGACATTGGCGGTGATGTCTTCGCCTGTTTTGCCATCCCCACGGGTAGCGGCATATTGCAGCAGGCCATTTTCATACATCAGGCTAACCGCAATTCCATCCAGTTTTGGCTCGGCCACCAGCTGCGGATCTGTTTCGGTTTTCAGGCGACTGCAGATACGCTCGATAAAGGCGGCAACCTCTTGGTCGTTAAATGCATTGTCGAGGGACAACATCGGCATTCGATGTTCAATCTGGCTGAAACCGGAAGCCGGACCGGTGCCCACCGAGTGAGTTGGCGAGTCCTCGGTAATCAGTTCCGGGTGGAGGCTTTCAATTTCCTGCAGGCGACGCATCATCTGATCGTATTCTGTGTCAGGAATACTGGGCGCGTCCTGCTGATAATAGCGTTGATTATGTCTGTGAAGCTCAGACCGGAGCTGAGCGGCTTCTTCTGCCAAAGCCAGGTCGGAATTCTCCGCTTCTTTCACGCGACTCAACCTTGCAGATGTTTGCGCTGGAAATCGCCCATCTGGGTACGAATGGCCTCAATACTCTGGTGCGTCAGATAATTACGCTGTTGATCCTGTAACTCTCCGCCCAGCTTTGAGGCAACACCCCGAGCGGCCGAAAGCAGTTTATTAAACGCCTGAAGATTGGAGACTCCCGGTGTCAGGGTCATAAAAAAGCAGATGCCCGGTGTATAGAAATACTCAAGTTTCTCGGTAGGAAAGGTTCCGGGATTCAAAACGTTGGCCGCCGAAAACTTGATGGTGTCGGCACCGCTACCCGAGTCAAAGTGGAAAATTTCCATATTGCCGTATTCCAGCCCCTGGGATTCCAGCGCCGCCCATATATCGGTTCCGCGGAACTGTTCACCCTCGGCGGTAGACATCAGATTGATGATAATTACCTCATCGGGTGCAATAGGCTCTTCATCCGCTGCATCTGTATCTGCTTCGGTTTCCGTTTCCGGCTCAACAATCTCCTCCGCACCGGAGTCCATCTGGACAGGCTGTTGCTCGAGAATGGGATCGTCTGGTTGTTCAGAGGATTCCTCTTTCAGTAAAGACGCCTCTTTCACTGGAGGCTCTTTGTGAGCCGAAGGTTCTTTGTCCGGTGCAGATGTCTCTTCCACCACAGGCTTCTTACCTGCAGGTTTTTTCTCTTGCGAGCGAGATGGTTTGGCGCTGTCTTGCGACTTGCCGTAGGGGTGTTTTTCCGTGGTTTGCGGCTCGCTGAACAGAATACTGTGATCGACCTCTTCCTGTTCTTCCCGGTTTTCAACTTCCAGTACAGGTTCAGATTCATCCGAAAAATCTGGCTCTGTCGTTTTTGGATCAGGGGCTTCAGCCTCCGGTTCAATGCTGTCAGTCTCGGCGCGAGAAACCTCAGCCGAAGATGGAACGTCCTCTTCAGTCTCGGCTTGACCTTCAATTTCATCCACAAGCAGGTCGGTCTGTTGCCCCGATTGAGTCTCGGTTTTTACCTCGCCTGCCGGATCCAGCAACACCGGAATATGTGGATTTTCCTGTTCCTGATCATCGTCCAAACCCAGATCCAGCGCTGCCTGTTCCAACGGGCTACGCAGGCTGATACTGAGCTTGGGTTTATTTGCCTCGGCCTGCTCGCGGATCCGACTGTTTACCGTTTCGATATCATCCGGATCACGATGGGCAACCACCCTTGCTCCACCGCTGGGTAACTCACTGCGAAAATCCTCTTCCACTTCAGGGCTGTCACCGGTCTGATAACGCAAACGGGTCTTGATTCGACTGTATTTGGAACGACGATAGCTGCGGAAACCCCATGCCAATGCTGCAAGCAACGCCAACAAGGTAACCACAAGAAGAATTATTTGAAGACTGTTCATAACTATAGCTGTGCCAACTCCGCTGCTTTATTGACGTCCACAGTCACCAGACGGGACACACCGGGTTCGTGCATTGTCACACCCATCAAATGATCGGCCATTTCCATAGTGACCTTGTTATGGGAGATAAAGATCAGTTGTACCTGTTCAGACATGGTTTTCAGCATATCAGCGAAACGACCAACATTGGCATCATCCAGAGGGGCATCGACCTCATCCAGCATACAGAAGGGAGCCGGATTAAGCTGAAAAATGGCAAACACCAGAGCGATGGCCGTCAAAGCCTTCTCGCCACCGGACAAGAGCTGAATAGTTGCATTCCGCTTGCCTGGTGGCCGCGCCATAATGCTTATACCCGTCTCAAGCAGATCTTCACCGGTCAGGTCCAGGTAGGCGTGACCACCACCAAAAAGCTGAGGGAAAAGGGTTTTAAAGCCGGTATTGATGCGGTCATAGGTTTCTTTGAAACGAGTTCGTGTCTCCCGGTCAATCTTGCGGATCGCCCCTTCAAGAGTTGAAAGCGCTTCTTCCAATTCGGAATTCTGCGCATCGAGGTAGGTCTTGCGTTCCGACTCTTCTTTAAACTCGTCAATAGCCGCCAGATTAATGGGCCCCAGTCGGTCGATACGGGTGCGCAAAGCGCTTAGCTGCTCTTCCCACACATCCGGCTCGGCATTCTCGGGCAGGGTTTCCAGAATCTTTTTCGGATCCCCTGCTTCAAGTTGTTCAGCCAGTGTTTTACAGCGGGTGATGATCTCCTGAGCGTCGATTTTCACCTGCTGCAAGGTCTCGCGCTGATCAGATATTTTTTGTTGCAAAGCCTGTTTGCGCCGGTCAAATTCCTGTAACTCGGCTTCCTTGTTTTGCACCAGTGCTCGTATTTCCGTCAGTGACTGCTCGGTTTTCAAGCGTGTCTCTACTTTGCCGGATAACTGCGACTGCAGTTCTTCAATAGGATTGTCATCGGTTTTTACCGCTTCCAGCAAGGTCGACTCCTGCTCCCTTACCTGCTCCAACTGGCGCTCCAGTCGGGAGATCGCTTCAACCACTGCGGCGAGTTGTGTCTTGACTGTCTGTGAGCGGACTTCGAGCTGCTGCGCTTTCTGCCGCGCCTGTTGCTCACGACTTCTCGCCTGCCCCAAAGCTTCCTGATCTGTCTGTCGCTGGGACTGCAATTCCTGACGTAATTGATTGAGCTGATCCATTTTCTCGATGGAATCGGCCACCTCACTTCGATTTTGCCGGAGCTTTTCTTCATCCTCGGCAATACGGGTTTCTGTCGAGGCTATTTCCTGAACCTGAGCTTCGCGGGTTTGCAAGATCTGTTCGTACTTGCTGTTGCTGCCCGAATAATCCGCAGCCAAACGGTTGGCCTGCAGGGTTTTTTCGGCAACCTGTTGACGGGCATCTTTTAACTGCAACTCATACTCGCCCAGTTTTTCGCGCAGGCTTTCCAGTTCCTTTGCCGAGTTGGCCTCCGTTTGGGACAGCTCACCGATTTTGAGCTTTAGCTCGTCGATTTCCGATTTGCGGCTGAGAACACCCTGATCGCTGGAGCTTCCCGGACGAACCCGGCACCAGCCCTCTCCAAACCAGACACCCTCCGGAGTAATAACGCTCTCTCCAGCAGATAAACCCGATCGCATAGCGAGGGCCTGATCGAGAGAATCAGCGGTTTTAATCTTCAGCAATAAACACTGGGCGGCCGGGTGATTCACTTTGCTGGCCAAACTGTCGGCCGGAACCTGCGGCGCTGCAGTGCTGGAATCTATCAGAGAGATTGAATCCCCATCAAATGACCGCAATGCATCTTCATACTCGGACAGCTG
>JBFHKI010000021.1:0-15195 GCA_041595415.1 Pseudomonadales bacterium
CCATTGAGTATCAAACTGGGCCACTAACTATTGGTGATGTCGAGAGCGTGGTCAACACAGCGGGGACTCTCAGCCCCTTGAGTATTATCACTGTTGGCTCCGAAGTCTCCGGATTGATCGTTGAGCTGAATGCAGATTTTAATTCGGTCGTGAGTGAAGGTGATTTATTAGCCCGAATTGATGACCGGGATGTTCGTGTCTTGTTAAGACAGCGCGAAGCCGACTTGCAGGTTTCGAAAGCCAATTTGGTTCAGGAAAAAGCTAATCTGCTGAAAGCCGAAACCGATTATGAATTTGCCGAAAACGAACTCGAGCGAACCCGGTCCTTGCTGGAGCGCAAGTTAGTCAGTGAGTCGGATTTAGAAACGGCATTCAGTCGGGTTCGGACTGCGGAAGCTGCCCTTGAAAATGCCAAGGCGCAAATTGTTTCTGCCGAGGCCAGCATTTTGCAACGCGAAGCTCAGCTGGAACAGGCTCAGATTGATCTGGAGCGAACACAAATTACTTCACCGGTAGATGGTGTGGTTATCAATCGCTTGGTTGATCTCGGTCAGGCCGTATCGGCCAACCAAAATATCCCGACGCTTTTTGAAGTTGCACGGGATCTGTCGGAAATGCAAATTGAAGCTGATGTGGGTGAAGCCGATATCGGAAAAATTTCTGAAGGGTTGAATGTCCGTTTCACAGTCGATGCCTATCCAACACAAAACTTTACCGGTAGTGTTTCTCAAGTCCGTAAAGCTGCGGGAACCTCTAATAACGTTGTCACCTATACCATCATTATCGATGCCGCAAACCCAAGGGAGCTTCTGCTGCCGGGTATGACGGCGAACGTCGATATAGTCTTGGGTAGTAAAACTGCAGTACTTCGTGTGCCAAATGCTGCCTTACGATTCCGCCCTCCTGGAACTGATGCTTCAACAACTGAAACCACGGCCGGTGGTCGAGGCGCTGGGCTTACTACAGCGGCTATTGAAAAAACCGGAACCGATATTGGCCTTCAAGGAGACAAACTCAAACAATTCGTTTCAGCTGTAGAGAGCAATCAAAAGGATATCCAGTCAGCTATTGCCAGTGCGCAAAACAATACTGGCGGTGGACCTGGTGGCTTTGATCGTAGTGCCATTACTAATATACGAGCAAAATTGACAGCCGAATTACAAACGATTCTCACTGAAGAACAGTTTCAGGCTTATCAGGCCGCCTCTGGAGGTGCGCGTGGTGGTCGAGCGCCTGGAGGCAACAACGATGGTATGACAGGTACCGGTCAAGTTTGGGTTATGCGAGATGGCGAACCTGTTTCAATAAACGTTCGCACTGGCCTGATTGACAGTCAGTACACTGAAATTCAGTCCAACGAGCTGAGCGAAGGTGATGAAGTGATTGTTAGAGCGGTTGTACTCGCAAATGACTAATCCCGTTATTCAAACCAAAGCTATTCGCAAGGCTTACCACATGGGCGAGCAAACCCTGTGGGCTCTTGATGGCGTTGATACCGCTATTTATCCGGGTGAATTTGTTGCGGTTATGGGGCCTTCAGGTTCGGGCAAGTCGACCTATATGAACATGATCGGTTGTCTGGACGTGGTTACCGAAGGGCAGGTATTTTTGGATGGTTGTGAAGTTTCATCCTATAAACCTGACGAGTTGGCAACTATTCGCAACCAGAAGATTGGTTTTGTATTCCAGCAATTTAATCTATTGGCCCGCACCAGCGCTCTGGAGAACGTAAAACTGCCCCTGCTCTATTCCGACACTCCAGAAGAAGAATGGGACGAACGAGCGCTCAACTGCCTTGCCAAGGTCGACCTCTCCTCTCGTACTGCCAACCAGCCCTCTCAGTTATCCGGTGGACAGCAGCAACGTGTAGCTATTGCCCGAGCACTGGTAAATGATCCGGTTATGATTCTGGCCGACGAACCCACAGGTGCTCTGGATACACACACAACTGAGGAAATTATGGGGTTGTTCCAGCAACTCAATGAAGCGGGTACCACCATTGTGTTAGTTACGCATGAGCCGGAAGTTGCTGCCTACGCCAAACGTCAGCTCATCTTTCGCGATGGCTTGTTAGTTTCTGATGAGCTGACAGAAAATCGCGTTACTCTGAATATAGACGATTCCTCTTTAAAAAATTCTGCTGCCTAAACGAGTTCAGCTATGAATATTATTAAACTTTTCAGCATTGCTCTTACCGCCCTGCGCCTGAACGTGATGCGTAGTGTGCTCACCATGCTAGGGATAATAATCGGCGTATCCGCAGTAATTATTATGGTTGCAGTGGGCGCTGGTGCCCAAAAGCTGGTTGATGAGCAAATTGAAGCAATGGGAGGCAATATTCTCATTATCTTCGGGGGCTGGAACAATCGCGGTGGTGGTGGAACAGCGGCGGTAGCGACACTGCAAGACAAACATGCCGATATGATCATGGAGCAGATATATGGTGTCGAAGCGGCTACACCCTACGTCAGCGGGAAAGCGCAGTTGATTTCTGGCAACCTCAATTGGTCTGCCGATATTCTCGGAACCACAAATAACTTCTTTATTACCAAAAACTGGGATCTCGAGTCCGGCCGTGAATTCACTGCAGCAGAAATGACTTCTGGTGAAAAAGTAGTAATTATTGGCAGCATCCTCAGAGACGAGCTGTTTGGCGCTTCCGATCCCATTGGACAAACCGTGCGCATCAATGACTTTAATGCCACCATCATCGGTGTGTTGAAGGAGAAAGGCCCGGATATGCGAGGTAACGAACAAGACGATGTTGCTGTGCTGCCTCTCAAGACTGTACGAAATAAAATCACCGGCATCAGTCGTAATTCTCCGAATTCTGTGTCCTATCTTGAGTTAAAGGCGGCCGATACCGTAAGCATGGAGTACATTACCGAGGAGGTAACAAGCCTGCTGCGCCAGGCACTGAACGCCAAAGCCACTGACGAAGACCCCTTTCGCATAAGGGATTTGGCTGAAACTATGGAGTCGCGCGCCGAAACCCAGTCGATCTTTAACCGCCTTCTTGCTGCTGTAGCCTCGGTGAGCCTGGTTGTCGGCGGCATCGGCATCATGAATATTATGATGGTTTCTGTAACTGAAAGAACCCGTGAAATCGGCTTGCGCATGGCTATTGGCGCCAAACCGGACGACATCCTTAACCAGTTCCTGGTTGAGGCGATAACCCTTTGTGGTGTTGGCGGCATAATTGGTGTTGGAATTGCCTACGGAATAACCCATGTAATGGAATTGTATTTCAATACCGTTACTGAAATTAATCCGGAAATTGTATTAGTGAGTATCGGCTTTTCCGCATTAATCGGCGTGTTTTTCGGTTACTACCCGGCTTTGAAAGCTTCACGCCTGCAACCAATTGACGCTCTCAGATATGAATAGTTCTTTCTGAAGCCTGATAAAAAACCGCCTAATGGCGGTTTTTTTGATCCGGTTATACTTCAGACCGAGCAGTGGTGAATTTTGCCCAGACAAGTAAAAAAATACCGCCAAGTATAAGTAGCGATGAAATAAACAAGCGTACGGACAGGCTTTCATTGGCAAATAAGATTCCACCGAATGTAGCGAGAACAGGAACAAAGAGCTGTATTACTGCCGCTTGAATCCCCGACAGACCTCGCAAAGCCATATACCAGATTGCGTAACCCGCTCCGGAAGCGATAGCACCGGATAGAATGGCAAGCCAGATTCCAGTTAGACTTAGCCCCTCAAAGGGGCGTGAAATACCGATAAGCAATAGCACCAGCGGAAGTGTGCGCAAAAAATTGTAGCTGGTGTCCTGCATGGGATTAACAGATCCCTTACCTGCCAGACTGTAAGCCCCCCAGGCAACCCCTGAAACTGACATCAGGAGAAAACCTATAATCGAAGGGGCTGTAGCACCTGGAGTCATCAGATATACAAAACCGCTAAAAGCAATTCCCACACCTAACCACTCCTTAGCCAAAAGCTTTTTTCCGCCTAACAGCTCAAAGACAATCATGCTGATCTGTACGGCAGTAAAAAGTATCAAGGCTCCTGTGCCGGTGTCTAAAGAGATATAGGCATAAGAAAAGCTTATTGCATAGATAAAGAGCATGAATGCAGCTTTCCAACTACCTCTCGATGCAGATTTTCCATTTACGGAAGGTTGTACAAACTTCAGCAGGATGAGCAAAAATACGGCTCCTGAAACAAGGCGTACTGAAGTAAAGTCAGCTGCATCTATCGCTTCAGCTCCCAAAGCCAGCCGACACAAAATAGAGTTTCCCGCAAATGCGATAAGAGCAATCGAGGTATATAAAAAAGTTTTCAATTGGCTTCCGGAATTAGGTGGATTAACCGGGCAAAGAGTATGCTCCGGAGCCTTATAGTGCATTTTGCTGTAAAAATTTACCAATGAGATTTTAAGCTGGCCTGTTTCCCCTATTTTTACCGCTAGAATAGCGCCTCATTTTTTCCTGCACTGACTTGTGACTGAAATAATTCAATTTGATTGGCAAGAAAGCCTCGACTGGTTGTCCTCAGCATCTTCGCTACCGGAAATGCAGACGGCCATTAAAACTATCCAGTCAAGCCTTTCTCTCAAGCGTTATGGCGATCTAAAAGACTGGATTGGGCATTTTGAATCCTTGCCGGACGTCAAAGCATCCGTTACCGACTTTGCCTCTGAATGCGCCATAGGCAAGGCCGAAGATCTGGATACATCACAAAGAGATACTTTGCGCTCAGCCTTGCAAGGGCTGATTCCCTGGCGTAAAGGTCCTATCAGATTATTTGATTGTTTTATTGATACGGAATGGCATTCGGATTGGAAATGGGAGCGCGTTGAGCACCATATCAAATTAAAGGGCAGCAAGATTCTGGATGTCGGGTGTGGTAACGGATACCACCTGTGGCGAATGCTGGCCCACAAACCTGAACGACTTGTAGGAATAGACCCGTCACCACGCTTTGTGGTGCAGTTTTATATGCTGAAGAAGTACTATCAGGGACAAACACCAATCGACCTGTTACCCATAGGAATTGAAGACCTGCCTGGTGCGGGCTTGTTTGATACAGTTTTATCTATGGGAGTTCTTTACCATCGACGCTCACCGATGGATCATCTGTTGGAGCTTTTCAAACAGCTGCGCCCGGGGGGGCAATTGGTTTTGGAGACTCTGGTTATCGAGGGGGACGTCAACCAGGTACTGCTACCAGAAAATCGTTACGCCAAAATGCCCAATGTCTGGTTTATTCCCAGTGTTCTCGCTCTGCAGGCCTGGATAAAACGAGCCGGATTTCTGGATGTTGAGTGCCTGGATGTGTCGGTAACCTCAACCGACGAACAGCGTTCAACGGACTGGATGCGCTTTCATTCCCTGGAACAATTTCTGGATCCGGAAAATCCGGATTTGACCGTTGAAGGTTACCCTCGTCCACGCCGCGCTATGCTTATAGCTAAACGACCTGAATAAGGCTTTCCGTAAAGATTTACGGGCTGGTATAGTTGCGCCCCATTTTTAGTCAACCCTCCATATTCAGGCGATAGTTCAGGCAGATGTATAGATACGATTCCATTGATCAACAGATTGTCAACGATCGAGTTGCGCAATTTCGCGATCAAACCCAGCGCTATTTGGCAGGCCAAATCACCGACGAAGAGTTCTTGCCACTGCGATTGCAGAACGGCCTCTATATTCAACGTTTGGCTCCTATGCTCAGGGTATCTGTGCCCTACGGCCTTTTGTCCAGCAAGCAGGTCCGAATGCTTGCTCATATTGCTCGCAAATATGACAAGGGATATGCCCATGTGACAACCAGGCAAAACGTCCAGTTCAACTGGCCAGCTCTGGAAAGTGTCCCGGATATTCTGGCGGATTTGGCCAGCGTTGAAATGCACGCTATCCAAACCAGTGGTAATTGCATTCGCAATTTTACTGCCGACCCCTTTGCCGGAGTGGCACCGGACGAGGTAATGGATCCACGCCCCTACTGTGAAGTGATGCGTCAGTGGGCAACTTTTCACCCGGAATTTGCTTTCCTGCCTCGTAAATTCAAAATAGCTGTATGCGGTAGCGATCAGGATCGAGCCGCGATTCTGATTCACGACATCGGTTTAATTCTGACCCGTAATGACGCTGGCGAGGTTGGTTTTGAAGTCTATGTTGGTGGAGGCTTGGGCCGTACTCCGGTGCTGGGTTCTCTGATCAGCAGCTTTGTTGCCGAAAAAGACATTCTCACTTATCTGGAAGCAATTCTGCGTGTCTATAACCTGTTCGGTAATCGGGAGAACAAATTTAAAGCCCGTATCAAGATATTGGTGCGTGCTATGGGCCCGGAAGCCTTTGCCAAACGCGTTGAGCAGGAGTGGCAACATCTGAAGGGTTCTGAATCCACATTGACCGATGCCGAGATCGACAGGATGAAATCCTTCTTCCCTGTTCCGGATTATCGACCGGTAGATGCGGATATCGATGTTGAAATTCAATCATTGCGTTCAGAACACCAAGCCTTTGACCGCTGGGTGAACCGCAACGTGCGAGAACATAAACAAACCGGATATGTTGCCGTCGTTCTTTCCCTTAAACCTATCGGTGTTCCGCCCGGTGATGTGACAGCAGAACAGCTTGAATCTATTGCCGACCTGGCCGACAAATATTCCATGGGTGAAGTACGCAATACACACGAACAGAATATGGTTTTGGCCGATGTCGCAAAAGATCAACTTTTTGAACTCTGGCAGGCTTGTAAACCCCTAGGGTTCGCATCGCCAACCATTGGCACATTAAACGATATCATTTGCTGCCCTGGCGGAGATTTCTGTTCACTGGCAAATGCCAAATCCATCCCTGTAGCCGAAGCTATTCAGCGTAAATTTGATGATCTGGATTACCTCTATGATCTGGGTGACCTCAGCCTGAATATCTCCGGCTGCATGAATGCCTGTGGTCATCACCACGTCGGTCATATCGGTGTTCTTGGTGTCGATAAAAAAGGCGAAGAGTGGTACCAGATCCAGCTGGGTGGAGATCAGGGTAAAAACGCTTCTCTAGCCAAAGTCCTCGGGCCCTCCTTCTCGCGCGCTGAAGTTCCGGCGGTAATCGAGAAGCTGCTGAACCACTATGTGGCGCACCGCATCGAAGGAGAAACTTTTCTCGAAGCCTATCGTCGAATAGGCCATGACGAATTCAAGGCGGCCGCATATGCCTAAGATTATTGTTGACGCTTCTGTAGTTGAAGATAACTGGCAAATTATCGCTCAGGGCTCGAGCCTTTCCCCGGATGAACTCACCGAGGGAAATTACCTCTTGCCACTGGATCTGTGGAACAGTCTGGCGGAACAGAATACTCCGCCGGCGAATCTCGGTATCTGGCTTAACAGCGATCAGTTACCCGAACAGATTCAAGGTGATTTTCTCAATGTGGAAGTCATCGCTATAAACTTCCCGGTATTTGCCGATGGCCGAGGTTTTTCCATTGCGCGCCTGTTGCGTCAACGCTACGACTATAAAGGTCAAATCAGGGCAATAGGTAACCCTATCAGGGATCAACTGACCTATATGCGCCGCTGTGGTTTTAATGCTTTTGATCTGGCAGAGCATTATGACCTGGAGCAAGCTCTGGCCTCTCTACAGGACTTTTCCGAGACATATCAAACTGCGGTAGATCAACCTCTGCCCCTGTTTCGGCGGCGTGGATAACACAGATTAGCTGACGCCTGGGCCCCTGCTGACATAGAATGCTCTGGTTCCACATATTGAGAAGGCAACTTCGGGGCGTATTAGCTTGGAACTCACTCACAGTTTTTTTCTGATTTTTTCCGGCGCGGCGCTGCTGGCATGCTTGGCTATGTACGGTCGCCAGCCACTACTGGTTGTATACATTCTTCTCGGTGCCATTATCGGCCCATACGGCTTAGGTTGGATTGAAGAAGTAGAGTTAATGGAACAGGCAGCTGAAATCGGCATTATCTTCCTGCTTTTTCTTATCGGTCTGGATATGCAGCCCCGAGCCCTGTTCCACGTACTGAAGAAAGCCACCGATATCACAGTGTTCAGCTCCTTGATCTTTTGTGCAGCGGGTGTTCTTGTCGCTACGCTTTGGGGTTTTCCCTCTACGGAAGCTCTGGTTATTGGTGCAGCCATGATGTTTTCCAGCACCATTATCGGCATCAAACTTTTACCTACCACGGTATTACACCACAAGCATACCGGCGAACTAATGATAGGCCTGCTGCTATTACAAGATTTTCTGGCGATATTTGTGCTACTGGTTTTACTCAGCGCCGAATCGGGAAATATCAGTTACCTGACTTTGGGAAAAGCTTTTGTGGCCCTACCCCTTCTTGCTTTGTTTGCTTACTTTTTTACCCGTTTTGTTCTGCTTAGACTTATTGCGCGCTTTGATCGAACCCAGGAATTTATTTTTCTTCTGGCTATAGGCTGGTGCCTGGGTGTAGCCGAGCTGGCCAAATTTATGGGGTTGTCACTTGAGATCGGCGCCTTTGTTGCAGGTATCAGCCTGGCCACCAGTCCGATTTCCCAATTTATCGCTCTGAGCCTGAAACCCCTGAGAGATTTTTTCCTCGTGCTGTTTTTCTTTGCTGTTGGAGCCGCTTTTAATTTCGCCTTGCTTTCGCAAGTTGCCGTTCCGGCAATTGTATTAGCGGCTCTGATAATTGGCCTGAAACCCACAGTTTTTCGCTTTCTGGTACACAAGCAAAGTGAGACGGACAAACTTGCCTGGGATGTTGGATTTCGCCTCGGGCAAATAAGCGAGTTTTCCCTTCTGATCGCTTTTCTGGCTTTTGATATAGGGATACTCAGTGAAATGGGATCCATGTTGATCCAGGCCACGGCCATCCTGACATTCCTGATATCCAGCTATATCGTTATTTTTAATTACCCTAATCCACTTGCCGTTTCAGACCAACTTCGCAGAGATTAATAGATACCTATGGAAGAAGTAATCGAGCAACTTCGAGAGTTAAATCAATCCGTACCTATTCCGCTGGAATTACCAACCCATGAAGATCTTGTTGAGGCTGAAGAATTACTGCTAATTCAACTGCCTCGCGACTACAAATTTTTTCTTCAAGAAGTGGGTGACGTCATATATGGCTCGCTGGAACCCTGTACCGTTTCAGATTCACAGTTGCACACCTATTTACCCGATGTAACCGCCCAGGCTTGGGATCTTGGTTTACCCAGACATATGATTCCCATTTGCGAGAATCAGGGGGATTACTATGCCATTACTCCGGATGGTGAAATTCAACTGTGGGAAAATGGCGACTTTGCCGATGAAATATGGGATTCTGTATGGCACTGGGCACGTGATGTTTGGCTGCAAAGCTAGATACATTTCTATATAGGTACAAAATTCTATATTGTTGTCATGCCCAAGCCGTTCTAACTTTAGTGGTTGTAAACACTTGAACTCCCAGCCGGAACAAATAGAAACCTCTGAACTTGTCCAACTCATGGATGAATACGGCGATCCTTACAGCGAAGATGCCTTTCAGCGTCATTACCGTGATCGGGGATTGCCTATGGTACGGGGCGCCCTGTTCTTTGCCATTGTTCTGATCATTTTGGTTTGCGTAATCGACCGACGCATCATGCCGCTGGACTACACAAATATCATCATTCCCCTGCGTTTCATGCTGATGATATTACCCTTGGGGTTAGCTCTACTGGTTACCCTGATGGACTCTCTGCGTCCCTATGTAACCTGGACTGTTACTTTGGCGGCCTTTATTACGGGTATCGGTACGGTGATGGAGTCAATACTTATCACCGAGTTACGCACTAACACCATTCTCTGGGGAACCATGTTTTTTACTTTTTACCCCTATCTGGTTCTCGGCTTACCGGCCCGCAACAGTGCCATTGCGGCGATCCCCTTCATCTTTATTATGGCCAGCATCTCCTTTATCTACCCGATTCCTCCCGAGGGGTTGGCCTACGCTTTGCTTTATATGCTGTTTTCCAATGCAGTGGGGCTCTATTCAAGTTACCGGCTTGAGGCCGCGTCCAGAGATAGTTATAAACGCCGACTCGACTTGAAAAAAATGGCCGAGACCGACAGTCTGACCCGGCTTTACAACCGCCGAATTCTGGATGAGATACTGCCCCGAATGTGGCGACATGCTGAAAGGGAAAAGAGTTGCCTGGGGGTGATACTTATCGATATAGACTATTTCAAACAATATAACGACTGTTACGGACATCAAGCGGGCGATGTGTGTCTGCAACAGGTAGCAGCTGTTCTGAAAAAAACTTTGCGCAGGCCCTTGGATTATGTTGCCCGCTATGGTGGTGAAGAGTTCCTTGTTGTGCTCTACGCCCCCAGCTTTGATTTTATGCAGGAGATTACCGAGCAGTGCCGTACCGCTGTTTCGTCACTTAATATCGAACACAAAAAATCCTCGGTGTCGGATCGAATTACCATAAGTATTGGAGCTGGTTTTATCTGGCCCCGGGCAGATTTTGAGGTAGATGATTGCCTGCGGCAGGTCGATGCCGCACTTTACCGAGCCAAAGAAGCAGGCCGAAATCAAACTATTATTTTTGAGACCCCGGCACCAGAACCGGCAACGACTTGATCACCCAGAGATAAAGCCTCTGTTCCAATGTTGAATAAACCTCTTTTTTTATGGGCTCATCCACGATCGCTGTCTACGGCAATGGAAGTTTACTTTCGCTCTCGTGGTGATTTTCAGGTAGTTCACGAACCCTTTGGTGACACATACTGGCAAGGTGCAGATGCTGAAAAGGCATTTCTTAAGCTGCTGCAACTTATTCAAACCAGTACACGGCCGGTTTTTGTGAAGGATATTGCCCACCATTTACCCAGCACCCTGGCCAGCTTTCCAGAGTTGATAAATACTTTTACCCACCTGATTCTGGTAAGACAGCCTTTACCCGCTTTCCATTCGCATCTCCGGGTCAATTCACAAGCAAAAGCACATGAATTTGGTTATCAACGTCTCTATGACATTTGCAAACAGATAATCGATATCAGCGGAGTCAAACCTCGAATTATCTTGTCTGAACAACTGCAAGAAGATGCTGAAAATACGATCGCACAACTCTGCTCAGGTCTCGGTATCGCTCATTTGCCTGAGGCACTGAATTGGTCACCCCGAGCTCATCAGGATTGGAAAGCAGCACAGAAATGGCAATCCCGAGTGGCTTGCAGCAAAGGTTTTGAACCGGCAAGAAGCAAAACTTACCCACCCTTGCCTGAGCACTTAAGAGAAATCTTTGTTGAGCACGAAAATAGCTATATGCAGCTACTAAACCTTACTTCCTAGTTCCTCAAGGCGATAAAAGGCGCAGCAGCGGCTGTAGCGAAGCTTGTATCTTTAGTGTGTTCTCCGGCCCCATGCGTATTAACTGCTTCTCTACCATACTCAAGCTTTCCAAATCGGGGTCTTCAAACTCGTAGCTGATAATCGGCCTTGTCAGGCGAATTGGGTCCTCAACCAGAGGTGCTGAAATTACCTTTTGTAAAGCCGTTATCAGAACGGCGCGAAAACTTCCCGGTTCATTGCCCAGCTTGATATAGGCTTGATCCAGTAGGGGTTCGTAGTAGCGATAAAATGCTAACAATAATTCCTGATCCAGGTTGAGCATAAAATCGGCGTAGAGGTTGTAGCGCGCATAACTGGAAGTATCCAGAACGTAGACGCCCTCTTCCTCCGTTTCAGTTACCAAAAGTGAACCACTTGGTGCGATCAGTGGGCTATGTTGATAAACCAGTTCACCGCGGGAAACATTATCTATTTGTACCACGATTTTTTGCAGTAGCTGATCTCCATTCAACCAGCTTACCGGTAATGCTCCGGCCAACAGCCTCAAGTGGGCCTTGAATGGCTCGTCGCTGGCGCTAAGAGGCGGCAACTCGCCCTGCAGCCTGTAGCTTCTGGCCAGTTCCTCGGGCGGTTCAGGTAAGGGAGTTAATTCGATCGGTTGTTCGATCGGTGAATTTACTACCTCAGACTGAGCAGGTTCCGGCTCGATATCAGCTTTTGGGGTGCGGCTGGTCAGCCAAGCATAAGCGACTATAAGACTAAGCGTAACAATCAGGGTGAGTGCCAAGGTGTTGGAAAACCCTTGGACAGGGGTGGGGTTTTTTTTAGCTCTGTTGCTCATAAGTATCTTTCCTGATTCCAATTAGTCTAACAGTAAAAAATAAGACCACAAAAATGCCAATCTGCTCTACTGGGTGATTAACGATTTTCCTGGTATCGCCTTTAGTAGTTCTCGTGTGTAGTCCTGCGCAGGGTGATTTAGTACCTGATCAGTGGTTCCGGATTCCACCAGCTGTCCGTTGCGCATCACCAGAATACGGTCGGCCAGGTAGCGTACTACTGCCAGATCATGAGAAATAAAAAGCATGGTCAGATCAAACTCGGCTACAAGATTGAGTAACAAATCCAGAATTTGAGCCTGAATGGTCACATCCAGTGCGGAAACAGGTTCATCGGCCACAATAAATTCTGGTTTGGTGGCGATGGCACGCCCGATAGCAATGCGTTGCCGCTGCCCGCCAGAGAACTCATGGGGGTACCTTAATATGGATTCCCGAGCCAAACCGACTGAATCCATCAAGCGAAAGATTTCTTGATCAAGATTTTTACGATTACAGATGCCGTGTAATAACAGAGGCTCGGCCAGTGTGTCATAGACAGTCATCCTGGGATTCAGCGAAGCGTAGGGATCCTGGAAGATCATCTGCATACGGCGGCGCATCTTTTTCAGTGCCCGCCCTTCCAGGGTCGTCAATTCTGATCCATCAAACAAAACAGAGCCGGAATGCGGCGTTATCAATCTGAGAATAGAGCGACCAAGTGTCGATTTACCTGATCCTGATTCACCAACCAGACCGAGAATCTCGCGATGCTGAATCGAGAAAGAGACCCCGTCAACCGCATGTATTGTCTCGCCACTCCCGGAAAACTGTGTATGGAGCTGATCGACTATCAGAAAGTCGGCTTTTTCTCGACCTTCGGATACTTTTTGATCCTTGGGTACAGCCTCCAGCAGTTTACGGGTATAGGGGTGCCGGGGGTTTTGGAAAATATCATCACGACTACCCTGCTCGACAAACCTACCCTGTTGCATTACCACGATGTTTTCGGCGATATCCGCTACCACACTGAGGTCATGGCTGATAAAAATAACACCAATGTTGCGTCTTTCCTGGAGTTCTTTAAGCAGTTTTAAAATCTGGGCCTGAACGGTCACATCCAGCGCAGTGGTGGGTTCATCGGCGATAATGATTTCCGGTTCAGTGATAAGTGCCATGGCAATTACCACCCGTTGTCGCATACCACCGGAAAATTCGAAAGGCCATGAATTCATCCGCCTGGCCGCATCCTTTATTCCTACTTCCTGCAAAACTTCGGTGGCTTTTTGCCAAGCTTCATCGCGCGCCATACCAAAGTGCAGCTGCAATGGTTCAATAAGCTGAGTGCCTACTTTCAGATAGGGATTCAGCGAAGTCATGGGATCCTGAAAAATTATAGAAATTCCCTTACCGCGAATCTTACGTAATTGCTGTTCTGACAGTTGCAGTAAATCGACGCCATTAAAGATGGCCGTTCCAGACTCTATACGCCCGGGCGGTTTGG
This sequence comes from Pseudomonadales bacterium, assembly GCA_041595415.1. Lineage (GTDB taxonomy): Bacteria > Pseudomonadota > Gammaproteobacteria > Pseudomonadales > GM7GCV1 > JABJGI01. The sequence goes on from JBFHKI010000021.1 coordinate 13,610, forward strand.
GTATCAAGCCGAGAAGACTGTAACAGGCAACGGATTTTCCGGAACCGGATTCCCCGATAATGGCGGTGGTTTTTCCTGCTTCCACATCAAAACTGACGCCATCTACCGCTTTTACCAAGCCATTACGGCTGTGGAAGTGCACCGCCAGATCTTTTACCTCAAGAAGCTTGCTCATCAGTCCCTCGATGCCTTGGGGTCCAGGGCGTCGCGCAAGCCGTCCCCCAGAAAATTAAGGGCAAATAGTGTCAAGGTCAGTGCCAACCCCGGAAAAATCAGCAGCCAGGGGTATTCCTCCATGCTTTCCACCCCGTAAGAGATTAAAAGCCCCCATGAGGAACTGGGTGGCTGTATACCCAAACCAAGAAAGCTTAAAAAGGCTTCCAGCAACATCACATTGGGAATGGTCAGAGTGGTATACACAATAACCGGACCGAGCGCGTTGGGAATCAGGTGTTTCCAGACAATAGCTACGGGTGAAAGACCTATGGAAACCGCGGCTTCAACAAATTCCTGCTGTTTCAGGTTCTGAATTTGCCCGCGCACGATTCGCGCCACAGTCAACCATTCCACGGCGCCAATTGCCAGAAACAGCAGCAGCAGGTTACGCCCGAAAACCACCATCAGGAGAACGATAAAAATCATAAAGGGCAAGGCGTAGAGAATATCGACAAAACGCATCATGGCACTATCGATTTTGCCACCGGCGTAGCCAGCGACAGCACCGTAAGTAACACCTATCACCAAGGCCACCAGAGTGGCAATAAATCCGACAAAGAGCGATACCCTGCCACCATAGAGTATGCGCGTCAGCATATCTCTACCAAAGATATCGGTGCCCAACCAGTGCGCCGCACTCGGCATGGAAGCCCCCAAGCGTAAATCCTGTTCCTCGTAGCCATAAGGAGCAATCAAAGGAGTGATAAGACAGAGTATTACCACCATGACCAAAAAGATCAGACCAGCCATAGCCAGTTTGTTTTTTCGCAGGCGTCGGGACGCATCCTGCCAGAGTGATACCCCACGGGGCATCTCCACAATTGCTGTATTGTTTTGTATCTTGTCCGTCACCCCTGTCACCCGGCCTTCTTGAACTGGTAACGAAGTCGAGGGTTTAACCAGGCGGCAATAATGTCGGACAAGAGGTTAAAAAAGACGATCAGTGTGGCCAAAAAGGTCGTAGTGCCCAAAATCATGGTGTAGTCGCGATTGAAGGCTGCCTGTACGTAGAAACGCCCAAGTCCGGGAATTTGAAATACGGTTTCCACTACAAAAGAACCGCTTAACAAACCGGCGAAAGCTGGCCCTAAATAAGTGATTACCGGTAACAATCCACCGCGCAGGGCATGTTTGATAATCACAACATGCTCAGGCAAACCCTTGGCCCGGGCTGTGCGCAGATAGTCCGCCGACAACACCTCCAGCATACCGGAGCGGCTTAAACGGGCTATATAACCAGCGTACATGGCCCCGAGAGTGATACTGGGCAATATTTTGTCGCCCGCCGAGTTCCCCCAGCCGGAAATGGGGAGCCAGTCAAACCAGATCCCAAAGATCAATACCAGTAGTGGCCCGAGTAAAAAGGAAGG
>JBFHKI010000022.1:0-14864 GCA_041595415.1 Pseudomonadales bacterium
GGGAATTATGAATCTCTATAGCTGGTCATGGCTTTTCATGATTTTCTATATCGTCGCCATGCTGTTATTTGGCGTCATTGCCAGCCGCCGGGTAAAAGATGCCGATGATTTTGCCACCGCGCGCAGCAGCTACGGACCTTTCCTTCTCGCTCTCGCCTTCGCCTCAACTGCCGCCAGCGGATCGACCTTTTTGGGTGTTCCCGGCCTGGCCTACACCTACGGAATATCCACGCTCTGGATCGCTTTTCTCTACCCTCTGGGCATATACCTCGGCGTTCTGATTTGCCAGCGCACCATCAGCCGCTATGGCAATAGCTCAGGTTCGCGCTCTATTCCCGAATATCTGGGCGAACGCTATCAATCAGAGGCTCTCAGAATTTCAGCAGCCCTTATATCACTGCTGCTGCTTTTCTATCTGGCTGGGCAACTGGTAGCCGGACTGGTGATGTTCGAGATAATGCTCGGACTGCCCAAAGCCTGGGCACTGGCTATAACGGCTCTGGTTCTTATGGGTTATGTGACCATGGGCGGCGCACACGCCGATATCCTGACCGATGGCGCTCAAGGTTTTTTGATGGTTATCCTTGCTATCGGCATCGCCGTGTTGTTCTTCAATGGCTTTGGCGCTGGCGGCTTTTCCGGCCTGGTCGAAAGCCTGAGACAACAGGACAGCCAATTACTGAACAGCTTTAACTCTGCCTCGCCCATCTCGGCTTCTCCCTGGTCTTATATTTCTCTGGTTATCGCCCACATTCCTCTGGGTTTATTACCTCATATCGGCAATAAAATCTGGGCCCTGAAGGATGAAAAAAGCCGCCATCAATTCCTGATCCTGGCCTTTGTCTTCGGCATGATTCTGCCCGCCATATCCATGGGTGGATTGTTAGCACGTGCGGTGCTGGGTGATGATATTTTGGCCGGTGGTGCCAATACAGCCCTGCCCGCCCTGTTTATCGAACTCTTTCCGACCTGGGTTGCCGCCTTGCTGGGGGTTGGTGTTTTGGCCGCTATTATGTCAACTGCCGACGGATTACTTATCTCCACATCCCAGGTATTTGCCAACGACATCTACCGCCGCAGTATTGCACCGAGAAGACACTCTCACCTGAACCAGGAACAGCTCGATAAAAATGTGCTGAATATCAGCCGTGTAGTTACCATTTTGACCCTGTTGGGCTCCATAGCCTTGGGTTGGGCCATTATGGATATGAATGTAACCCTGCTGATCTGGACAGGTGTTGGCGGTTTTACAGCCGCTCTTATGGGCCCACTGGTATTCGGGTCACTATGGAGCGGCATTACCAGCAAAGGAGCAGTAGCCGGCTTTTGGGGCGGAGTAATCAGCTTTGTACTGATACACGGAAAGATCATCAGTCGTTTTTGGCCGGAGGGCCTCTGGGAGCCAACCCGTATCTGGTTCGACTTCTATGCTGGCAGCCCCTATTCCGCAGCGGCCATGGGCGGTCTTGTGTCTATCGCTCTCAGCTATCTGGTATCCAGGAAAACCACGCCACTTTCAGAGCAGCACATGCAGCAGGTCCGGGGCTAGCCTAACGCCCCAAGCCTACCCACTGCTGGTTAAATCGATCAGTCTCGGCAAAATCCAGAATGGCATAGGCGAGATCGGATTTGGTGATGTAATTTCGACCATCCGGGTCCCTGACAAAGCCCTCTGTAGAAGTCCGGTATTCACCGGTGCGCACATCTTCACCGGGCGTGTTGCCAAAGCCTATTATTTCCAGAGGTGGTGCGACAAAAGTCCAATTGATATCTGAAGCCTGATAGGTCTCATAAGCGTACCAGTGCCCCAGAAACAGTGCCCTGAAGGGTGAACCAGGAGTCGCGTTGGTCGGCAAGTTTTCAATTACTTTTTCCAGACTGCCGTAACTGGTCAACCCTCCGCCAACAACCACCACACGCGGGCCGTCCGCCCCAAGACCGGCAAAAGCCTGACTAAAAGCCAAGGCGGTTTGGTTCATGGCGGTCTCTTCCGGCGTGGGTGCTTCGCGACCACCAACGGCACTGATGACCGCGTCCGCACCAACCGTTACTTCCAACACCGACTCCAGAACTGTCGGATTACCGGCTACACCGACGAAGTTTGGTTCAGAATAGGTAAAGCTGTCGGGATTACGCGATACACCTATCACCTCATGACCGCGATCCAGTGCCTCCCGAACAATAGCGGAACCGATATTGCCAGTAGCGCCAAAAACAACAATGCGGTCGGCTTGAGCCGCGAGGGGGCAGAGCAACAACACCAGTGCTGCGCTAATCGTTTTAAACAAAGGCAAGTTAACCACTCTCAAACTCCAATATAAATTCAGGGATCTACAGCAAAACAGTAAAACAAGGCGTCACCACCCGTGGCTTGTAAATCTGACTGCCCACAACCCCGAGACAGGTGCGCGCTGTTCCAGGAAGTTGGATGATCGCCACCGCCCTGAAGATCAAAATGCCCCACCAAGGCACTACCTTCCGGCGCGTTACTCGTCCAGTTGTTGCAGCTAGTGTCGTTGTCTGAATTTACAGCCATACCATTCTGGTCAGAACCGGTGAGAATATCGTGCCGGTTAGGATCATCGCCGCGACCATTAACAATATTTCCACGCTCAGTGACTACCGAGCTTTTCATCCAGCCGGTACCTTGGTCATCGTGCAAATCATTCAAATCAATACCGACTACATCACCCTTGGCGTTATACCAGGGGCCATTGCCAATCCTGTCTCTGGCATTGACGCCATTTGTCCCATTGGTGCTCAGGTAGGCTCTCCAGGTTTTGTCGCCCTGCCCAACAGTCTCAGCCAAGGCCGCACAATGTGCATCTGCACCCTGCAAACCACCGAGATTTGCACCATCACCCAGCCCCTCGCTGGTCAAAAAGAAATTCATGGCCGGGTGAACCGTATTTCTTTCCCGCAGAGGTGGTTCGCAGCCGTTTTCAATAAAATCGTAATCCGCTGAAGCCATTTTGATATTGGTAATCTCAAAATCCTCAGTCAGGTAACCTGGGTCTATAGCCAGGGTATGAATGCTTAACAGAGAACTATGGCCCGGCTCATCCACCCGGCGGTAGGTTTGGATAACCTGAGCCTGATCGCTCAAGCGGGCACCACCGCCGTGCACCTGCTCACTGAGCAGGTTGGTTGTTTCAACAATCAGAGCACCATCTTCGTAACGTGCTACCGAGTCGCCAAAATGGGTTTTGATACCTGTATCAGCCCGGGCAGGATCGAAGTAAGCCACATGCTCCACGCCATATTCTTCGTATTCAAAAACCACCCTGTCTTCGTACTGACTGATCTTGACACCATGCGGTGTCATGGCTGCTTGACGCATCAGGCCCGGCGCATCACAAAAAACCTGAGGGTCATCGATAATGTTATAGGCGGCCTGTATCGCAGCCCCTGCTTCATTAAAGCTTGGTTCGGGGCCACGGGGTGGAGAATAGGGTGAGCCCTGCCCTGTCCACAGACCGGTCAGATTGGGCACACCTTCGGAGCGCTCCAGGGGCAATTCCACCAATTCGGCATCGTAAGTCACACTGAAATCTTCAACCGAGCCAAAAATCTCCCGGGCAATGCTGCCGTCGTCATTGAGAATACTGACGGAACGCATCATGACCTGAGGTGAACCATCATGTGTTCCCTCACCTATTATCTGAATTCGGTCGCCAGCTTGCAGTGTCTGCGGAGTCCAACCCTCACGGCGCAAAATGGTAGCGGCAGAACCGTCGGCAACCCAACTGGTTACCGTGCCATCTGCATTAGTCACATCAAAGTAGACACCTACGTGAGGATTCTTGAACCGAAAGCCGGTAACAACCCCCTGAACCTGAGTGGTTTTATCCACATCGTAGGTAGAAGAAATTGCATGGTGTGCAACTGTCGGTATCGACAAAGCCGTGGCGATAAAAAACAGCCATAGCTGTAAGCCCACTCTCATATTTCGTGCCTCCCGAATATTTATTCTGCCCGGCCCCCACCGGGCAGTCCGAAATAAAAGGGTTCCGGTATCAACTTTGGGTGGAAACTTCACTTTCCTGCGGCTTGTCCCTTCGGTCAAAGGACTTGCCAAGCCTGAAGCCGACAAAGGCCCAAAGCGCTGAAACCAGAGCTCCCACTATAGCGATGGCCGCCAAACTGAGGCCAATACCAGTACTCAAGCCGGTGTAGAACCAACCCATAATGGTATCGCCACCCCGATAACAAACGACATCGATGACAGGTTTGGCTTTAAAACGCTCCTCTCTGTCCACTACGGTAAACAACATTTCCCGCCCCGGACGGGTGAGACCGTAGTTACCGGCTCGCAAAGCAACGTGCATGGTTACCGCAGCCAGAAGCACCGGCGAAAAGGCCACAATTAACATACCGAAGATCAGGACAACCGGAACTGCCATCAAGGCAACAGGCATACCCAGCTTGGTGACAATCCGGCCGGTAACAAAAAAGGCCAACAGATAGGTCAAGGTGTTCACCACGGCATCCCGATAAGCATAGATGGTGGTACGGGTTTCACGATCATAGACTTCCAGCAGGTTGACCTGTTGAAAATAAACGAAGGTGCCGATACCTGTGTAAAGAATCAGGAATATGCCGATACCCAACAGATAAGGATTGGTAAAAAAGTCCTTAAAGCCCTTAAGCGGATTGCCCCCTATTTTGGCCTTTTCAACATCCAGATGATGCTCTGCATTCCCCAGTTCCGTTTCCTTGAGCTTGTCGAGATAGAAGATAATGGGGATGGGAATAATTAACAGAACCGCCGATATAAGCATCAGAACGCTGGTACCCACATTGGATGCCAAAGCGGCTGTCAGCAGTGGGCCAACAATGGCGCCCAAACTGGCGGCACCGGCAAAAATACCAAAGAGTCGACTGGCCTGATTCTTATTGTAGATATCGGCCATAAAACTCCAAAAAACCGACAGATTAAAAAGTGCAAAAACACTGATCCACAGGTAATAGGCCTTATCAATCAATACCGTATTCTCTCTACCCACAGTCGCGAAGAAAAATGCCGCAAAGCTCGCGGCAAAAAATGCGTACATGCTGGGTACAAGCTTCTTAAAGGGTATTCGGGTAACAGCAAACCCATAAATGGCCACAATGGCTGTACTGATAAAGAAATTGAGCGTCCACAGCCAGCTAATCTCCGGATCCGTCCAGTCGCTGGCCATTGCGTCACGCACGTTGCGCAAGGGGTAGTAGGCCGCCATTAAAATAAAAACAAATAAAAAAGAAAGACTGGCAGCCTTGATTTCGTTCGGTTCAATGGCCGAAAGCGTCCTCATCAGCTTGGCAAGGACTCCATTATTTTTTGTATTCATTTATCTTCCCCAATAGAGATGGACAGGCTCAAGGCCGACTCTTTTATGACGAAACAGGCTTCCATAACCCTAGTCTCGTACAGATCTAAAAACCGTGGGCGCATCCTACACCAGCGCTAATGCAGGCCGCCCAGTACTTAATTGAATTTTACAGAAGAGGGCTCAGAGAGTACGAATAAACCACAGCGGTCTTTTCCAAAGAAAAACCGGAGCAGAATATACTCGCACACCCCACCCTGCGCATTTATAGAAATAGGACTCTGGCTCAACCGCGGTTTTATTCCGATTCCGGGATTAGGAAGCTGCCCGGAATTCCTATCTGCAACATCATTCCGACGTCGTCTCCAAACCACCAACCCTCTTGCCAATGGGTACCCTCAAAAGTATGAACTCCCACTTCCCAGGCACCTACTGGTGCGTTGGAAGGCAGGTTGCCAAAAAGGCTGCTTGAGTTTGTGGCTGTCAGCAGAAACTGAATCATCACCTTGTCGCCTTCGGCTATCAACTTGCCTACCATATCCACCCTGTCGGGAAAGGCCTGCCCCATACCCAGATGATTAGTACCTAAAGCTCTGGAGCGATCTGCCACATGAAAGAAACCGGCCCTGGTGTAGTCATCGTAAGGACGCCCATCAAAAACCTGATTCGAGGGCCTGATTTGCGACTTGTACGCCGACACCCGAACTTTGTTGGCGTAGGTATCGGATTGTTCAGGATTGGACAAAATATCAACCAACACCTGCGACCCCTCCTGAACCGGATGATAGATTACCGGTGCCACTCTCTGTCCATCGCTTCGCTCTGGCAACCATTGCCCGATCTGGCGCAACAGGGCAGCCTCGTCCGCCATTTCCCAGGCTTCAACTATTTTTCCGTCTTCGAAGGTATAAAAAGCAACGGATACAATATCTATTGACTTGCCAGTAGCTGGAATGCCGTAGAGATTACCGGAATGCGTACCGGTTATGCGTGTTTGAATACCCACCACATTACCCTCAGCCACCATCTCTTCAATCCTGTCCTGGCGACCAGAGATTGCCACGTCCACAGAGTCAGCTATAGCTTGCAATGCCGGATCTTCAGCATTCACGGCAAGATTCTGAAATTCATTGCGTAAATTGACATAGTCCGGGGCAAAAACTTCGTACGCCGCAGCCGACTTCTCGGCGTCCCACTGATTCGCTTTGAAATCCCGTACAGATTGCTTGATTCTTTCCAGCTCGGACATGATGACAGGCGCAGCTTCCGGCATATCCTGATGCGCCACCTCGGCATCTGCAGCCAATTGACTATCGCCCGAGTTTTCACAGCCATATAAAGCCATTAACAACAAGGCGCTAATAGCAAAGCTTGCAGCCCTGACCTGTTTTTGAATATTCATTACTCCCCCTTAAACCAGTAGGTAATTGGCATCTGCCACCCTAAACAGACTTCTGGAAAATATGTCTTCTTTGTACCCACTATAGAAAACCAATCCGCCCGGAATATATGGTATTGGCAGAGGCAATGCAATTGAGTGGTTTAGCCAAATAAAGCAATAAAAAAGTTTTAACGCCCCCACATGGCATGGACAAAAATCAAGCCAAAAATCACCATTGCGGAAGGCTAAAAATACCCTATGTACAAGCTTCTTTGATGGTTATCAGGCCATACTGTGCTGCCGCCGCCTGTCTTCCAGCAATCTTCTGTCGGCGCTGATACGGCGTTCGCCCTGCTTTCTGCGGTCAAGGCCTCCCAGATTTCTCGTCCGTTGCCGACGATCCTCACCTGAGCGTCTTTCTGAAAACTGCCTTCGTTCTACCGATTGACGTGCTTGCATAGTCAGTTCCTCCCCGAAACTCACTAAACTATATGTGCCACGTCCACAGACAGATGTCAAAGCCGTTTCTGCGAATAGCTCTGAATGCAATCCAGATTTAAGGAAATACCGGGCAGAACAACTTCTGCCCGGATCTTTAACTAGAAGTGGTAAGTCACCCCGAGAATGGCCGAACGACCCGGCTCGGGAGCAATTTCTCTGAGGAAGGAAGTAGAGTTGCGAATTTCTTCATCCAACAAATTATTCACCCTGGCGTAAATGTTCCAGTTATCCAGTTGATACCCCAGATAGGCATCCACTTTAGTGTAACCTTCAGTGGCTTCCTGGTTTTCTCCCGGACGGTCTTGGTCGGCCGCTTGCATCCAGGCCAAGCTTGAATACCAATTTTCATTTTCGTAGACCAGAGTTGCACCAATACGCGCCGGAGGCATACGGGGCACATCTCCGGAATCGTCCAGCTTGGCTCGAACCGAATCAGCCCAAATGCGCAGTCCAAATTGGTCATTAAGAGCAAATGTGGCTTCTGTTTCAACACCATAGAAGGTGGCACCTTCCTGACGGTACTGGAAACATTCAACGGTGTCCTCAGCCTCTTCGGGGTCATCAAAGCCCGCTTCCGTCGAACAGGCCGCCAGACCGGTAGCACCAGCATCCGCGAGGTCGTGATTAAACAGCAACTCGGTATCATATTCGTACAGGTAGGAACCAAAGTCGTTGTAAAAAATACTGGTCTGGGCAGAAAAAGCCCCATCAAAACGATAGGTAAGCTCCAGATTGTTGGAAGTCTCGGTATCCAGCGAGATATCCCCTATCTCATAGGTACTGGTAGCTATATGTTCGCCGTCAGCAAATAACTCTTCAGCACTGGGGGCACGCTCAGCTCTTGAAATGATCAAACCGATACTGGATTCATCGCCCACGGGGAAAAGCAAACTGGCGCTCAAGTTCACAGAGCTGTCATCAACGCTGCCGTTTTCGTTGGCATCAACTTCTTGCGTATCATACCGGCCGCCGATTTCCAGACTGTAGTTTGAAAACTCGCGATATTGCACCCAGTAGATACCCAGATTGGAGGTCTCTGAAGGGGGTACAAAAGCCTCTTCGCCATCCGCGACAAAATCTTCCCGGCTAATGGCTATACCGGAATAGCTTTGCCATTCGCCTAGAGAAAACAAAGCCTCTACAGACAGATCGGTTGCGTCCAAAGCAAAGTAAGTCCCGGGCTCCACTACACCTTCATCAATTTCCAACTCGGTGTGCTCGTACTCAGTGTGGGCCAAATCAAGATCAATAGAGTCGATACCATCAAATGGGTTTATGAACCGGAAATGCGTCTGAATATCTTCCTGCTGCATATCCACCCGCACAAAGGTTTCTTCGTGATGTTCTTCCTCTTCTTCAGCTTCCTCCTCTTCATCGTGGTGATCATGCTCATGAGCACCGGGTGGAATGCCGTACTGGGTATCCAGATTCTTGTACTCCACACTCCACTCAAGATTCTCGCTCAGCCCATGCGCGCCGAGAGCATAGGAGGTTGATTCCGCATCGGTGTTGGCAATATAACCATCCGTGGTTTCATCCGGATCATCCGCCTCATGGTTGGCCAAACCGGGAATACTGATATCGTCCGAATCACGATTTATCAGGGAAAAATCAAACTCGATATCGTCCATACCATAGGCCATATCCATACCCAAAGTACCGGCCGAAGAGTTATCGTTATAAATCCCGGTCAATGAGCCCGACAACCCCTGCTCAATTACATCGCCCGGGACCCTTTCCACTAGGTTAACCACGCCGCCAATAGCACCAGGCCCATACCGCAAAGTGGCAGGCCCTCGAATCACTTCAACCTGACGGATATGACCGATTTCTGCTGCAATCGCATGGTCTGCACTGGTATCCGAAACATCCGTCACCCGGACGCCATCATTGAGAACTTCAACCCGCTTGCCACTTTGACCACGAATTACCGGAACGCCTACTCCCGGACCAAAGGTACTGTTGGAAACACCCAACTCCCCTGATAAGGCCTCACCAAGATTGGCCGCCGCAGCACGCTGCAACTCACTCTCGGATATAAGATTCAGCGATCCCGCAAACTGATCCTGTGTTCGGACGATGGGCGAAGCCGTTACTATCAGCTCTTCAATTTGCTCATCTGTACTTTGCTGGGCATTGACCCCTTGAACCAGGATCAATGAAACGGCCGTAACGGGCAGCCGGCAAGAAAACTTTTTCATGTTTTACTCCAAAAACTATTCAAAGACTGATGCCCTTATAAAAAGAGCATCAAATAAATTTATGTCAGTGAAGTTCCGGAGGGAGGTGCCCGGGCGGGCGGAAACAACTCGGGTGAAATCGAGTCAAAAGAAAATTGGGCGGTGGTTCCCTCAACCGGCAATCGAGAGAGGATATCCAGAGCAACATCGCCATTGAAAACGGCCAGCGAATTGATATGAAAAAGATCACAATCTTTGGCAATCAGCTCGCTCAAATCACTTTTCAGAGCCTTGACTAAGCCACCATCAACACTGGATGGCGCTTGCAAGCCAGCTTGGACCGTCGAGGCAATTTCGTGAACATGGCTGGCAATACCAACCGAGCCAAACAGGGTTAACAGACAAAGCAAAAACACCCGGGCTTTTAAAGCCGGACCATAACGCAGGTGTTTTAATATTTGTTTGGAACCTTTTTGCATGTCGCGAATGTGGGGCCAGAATGCCGCAATGTCAACGCCAAATAAAAATTTTAAATCATCAAAAGGTTCTTAAAGCTCGGCAACAACCTCTGCACAGGCGCTACACAGCTTCTGCAATTGCTCGTCATCAATAACATAGGGCGGCATCAAATATACCACTGATCCAAAAGGCCGCACCCACACACCGCGATCCACGAACTTCGGCTGCAACTCAGCCTGATTTACCGACTCATGCAGCTCGATAACACCGATAGCCCCCAGTACACGAACATCCTTGACGGCACTCAATTCAGCGGCCGCCGCCAGACCGGTTTTCAGTTGCGTTTCAATTTGTTGAATACGGCTTTGCCAATCCTGCTCCAACAGCAATTTCAGACTGGCATTGGCAATAGCGCAAGCCAGAGGGTTGGCCATATAGGTTGGGCCATGCATAAACACCCCGGGATCGGCACTGCAAATCCCCCGGCTGACCCTGTCGGTACAGAGGGTGGCGGCCAACGAGATGTAACCTCCGGTCAAAGCCTTGCCGACACAGATAATATCTGGAGTGATCTGCGCCCATTCGCAGCCAAAAAGTTTACCGGTACGGCCAAAACCGGTGGCAATTTCATCGGCAACTAGCAGCACATCATATTGATCGCATAGCTCGCGGGCGCGGCGCAAATAATCGGGCGAGTAAAAATACATACCGCCCGCGTTCTGTACTACAGGCTCAAGTACCAGAGCGGCAATCTCATTGGCGTGCTCGGCAAACAACTGCTCAAGCTCTTCAACGCAAGACTCCTGCCAGTCTTCACCGAACCGGCAGTTGGGTGAATCGACAAAAAACTGGTCCGCCAACATTCCTTTGAAAAGATGGTGCATGCCTCGATCGGGATCACAGACGGACATAGCCCCCCAGGTATCACCGTGATAGCCGCGTCGCAGGGAGACAAAGCGCTGTTTACCTACCTGCCCCAAGGCCTGCCAGTACTGCAATGCCATCTTCAGGGCCACTTCCACGCTGACGGAACCGGAGTCGCAAAAGAACACCTTGTCCAACCCCTCGGGGGTGATGGCCACCAGGCTTTGCGCCAATTCAACCGCCGGTTGATGGGTCAAACCACCAAACATCGCATGGGAAAACCGGTCGATCTGCGCCTTGGCTGCAGCATTGAGCTCGGGGTGGTTGTAACCATGAATCATGCACCACCAGGAAGACATACCATCAATCAAACGCCGCCCATCGGCCAGCTCAAGATATACACCTTCCGCACCAACTACTTGCCATACAGGCCCGGGGTTGGTCATGGATGAATAGGGATGCCAGAGAATTTGTTTATCGATATCAGTTAGCAATGGATAAAAGGGGCAAATGCCATAGGTGAAACTAGGGGCACACTTTACCACTAGCTTTGCTAGAATCCGCCCCCTGTCTGGAAGGCCCGCTCTGTGCAATATTTAAGATGACTGAAAACAACAACGATCAATGTAAATACATTCTCACAGCCTGTTGCCGTGCAGCCACTGGTGTGGTGGCCGCTGTCACCGGTTATCTGGCCGATCACGATTGTTATATCTGCGCCCTCGAGCAATTTGATGACGAGTCAACCGACAAATTTTTTATGCGCGCTGTATTCCGCCCGCAGGCGGATTCGCCGCCGATTGACACAATTCGTGAGGGCTTCACCCAGGTCGCCAACCGACTGGGTATGGACTGGCAATTCCACAACCCGCAGGTACCGACACCCGTGATGATTATGGTTTCCAAGTTCGATCACTGCCTGAACGACCTGCTGTACCGCTGCCGTATCGGCGATTTGCATATGCAGGTTACCGCCGTGGTTTCCAACCACGAGGATCTGCGCCCACTGGCCGAACGGGAAAATATCCCCTTTGTGTACCTGCCTGTCACACCGGACAACAAGGCCGAACAGGAAGCTGAAGTATTAAAACTGGTGGAAGATACTGGTACCGAGCTGGTGGTACTGGCCCGCTACATGCAAATCCTGTCTGACAAAATGACTTCGGCACTGGCCGGCCGTTGCATCAACATCCACCATTCTTTTTTGCCCGGCTTTAAAGGTGCCAAGCCCTACCACCAAGCCTACGAACGCGGAGTAAAAGTGATTGGCGCCACCGCTCACTATGTGACTTCCGATCTGGATGAAGGGCCCATCATCGAACAAATGGTCACCCGGGTTGACCACAACCAATTGCCCGAGAACCTGGTACGTATCGGCCGCGACAACGAATCCCTGGCCCTTGCCAAGGCGGTTAAATACCACATCGAACGGCGCGTATTTCTGGACGGCAATAAAACCGTTGTATTCTTGGGGAGCTAATAGCAGATGGGAAAAATAATCGACGGCAAGGCCTTTGCTGATCAACTTTGCGAGTCACTCAAAGCCGAAGTTCTGGACCTGTCCAATCAAGGGCTGACACCCACCATCGCTGTGGTACTGGTGGGCGAAGACCCGGCCAGTCAGGTCTATGTACGCAACAAGGTAAAACGCTGCGAACAGCTGGGCATCAACTCCATCGAGCATCGACTGCCTTCCTCTACCAGCCAAACTGAACTGCTGGCCCTGATCGATGAAATGAACCAGGACAACCAAATTCACGGCATTCTGGTACAACTGCCGGTGCCGGAACAGATTGACGACAAAGCTGTGATCGACGCCATTGCTCCGCACAAGGATGTCGACGGTTTCAATATTCTCAATGCCGGTGCACTGGCCGTCGGTCAAAACCAGATGGTGCCCTGCACTCCTCTGGGTTCCATGATGTTATTAAAAGACCAGCTGGGCGACCTGAGTGGTATGAATGCCGTGGTAATCGGTCGCTCCAATATCGTTGGTAAACCCATGGACAACCTGCTGCTGCAGGAAAACTGCACCGTCACAATAGTGCACTCCCGCACCCGCAATATTGAAGAAATCTGCCGTAACGCCGACATTCTGGTAGCTGCCGTAGGCATCCCTCGCCTGGTGAAATCCGATTGGGTGAAAGAAGGCGCCACCATTATTGATGTCGGCATCAACCGCATTGAGGAAGATGGTAAAAACCGTCTGGTAGGTGATGTGGATTTTCAGGACGTGTTTGATAAAGCCCATGCCGTAACACCCGTTCCGGGTGGAGTTGGCCCCATGACGATTGCCTGCCTTATGTACAACACCGTCGCAGCGGCAAAAAAACAAGCAGGTATAGCCTGAGATATCAGCCGGGCTTGCCGTCGGGTCGCGGACTGGTCAGGATCGAAGCATAGTTCACAACAAACAGGCCATAGGCCAGTATCCACATCAAAGCCGCCAGACTGTACCCGGCAACAATCTGTGCGCCGGCAAAAATTCCAACCAACAAACGGGTCATACCGGATAACCAGATCAGCAGGAATGCCAATTGCATGACGGGTCTGACGGATAGAGGCCTTCCCGAATGCCCAAGTGAAACCCGGGAAATCATGGCCATAATCAACGAACCCATAGCACCCGCCGTCAGGGCATGCAAAGCCACCGTCGAGCTGACAGGAAAACCGGCATAGTGCAAGGCAAAAAGCGCCATTCCCAAAGGGATAAACCAATACGCTGTGTGTAGACACCAGACCAGAGGGTTGTTGAAAATCTTGGGAATAAACCAACGCCCGGCACGAATAGTATTTGCCAGAGCTGATATTGCAAAGAGCGCCACCATCAGCACAGGCGGCAGGCTATCCTGAATCCCAGCGACAAATACCAGCCCAATCAACCCGGCCGAGAACAGACAGAGTTTTTCCAGCCAGACAAGGGCAGCCACCGCTTTGGTTGCGGTGCCATTGGCACTGAACATGGGAATAACCCTGCCGCCAACCAGAATCATCAACAGCGAAACCAGCATAACAGCGGCATTCAAACCCCAGCTGAGCCAGGCAGGACGATCGAGCAGAAAAGACAGGTGGGTCAAAAGATTGGTGAAGGTCAATAAAAGCAATACCGGTACAAACAACAGATTGCGATAATTTTTGGCCTTTATAATCAGCCGTGCGGCCAATAACGCCACCGCGGGTAAAAAGGCCAGATCAACCGCTGCCACCACCCATTCAAATTTCGCCACACTGCTGAACATCAATACACGCCCTGTCAGCCACAAAGCAAAAAGCGCCAGCAATGCCCTGCCATTTGTTGCACGCAGCTGCGTCCAGTTTTGCACCGCAGTCAGTAAAAACCCGGCCAAAATCGCAGCGACAAAACCGAACAACATTTCATGACCATGCCAGAAAAGTATGTTGGCGTAGGGCGAAATAACCATCCAGCCATTCAGGGCACAGATCCACAGAAACAGACAGAGAATGGAAAACAGGCTGCCACCGAGAAAAAAAGGCCGGAACGCCTGTCTCCAAATCGCTGCTCCAGAGCGCCACACTGGATCTACACGTCGCACGGGTGTGCGCACTGCAGTATTCGACTCCCCGCCTGCCTCAAGTCTATCCACTGTTTTCCACCTCCAACCTGCCCGACCTATGTCAAAATAAGGCATTTAAAATGCCTCTTTCTGGCATCAATACGGCCTAAAACAAAACATATAATGCACAAATAAACTATTAGATGTATATTATTTACATCTTTGATTGATCGATACAACAAAAATTTACGCGAGTGCCGATATGCCTGTTCAAATGCTAAGCCAGAAATGGAGAACCGGAATATGAAAATGGCAGCCTTGACCTCCCTGTTATGGGCCGGCCTGCTGCTGGGTGTCAGTTTTTTGGCTACGCCGGCAAAATTTCTGTCGCCCTCACTTTCTCTTGCCGAAGCACTTGATGTCGGCCGGGTTACCTTTGCCGTACTCGGCAAGGTTGAGATAGCTCTACTGATAGCCCTGCTCTGCAGCTTCTGGCCCCTGCGCAACAACTGGCCGGCTTTGCTATCACTGACCTTCATTGTAGTTAGCTTGGGTCTGCAGCAATTTTTTATCCTGCCCGATCTCGACCTGCGCACCCAGGCCGTTATCTCGGGTCAAGAAGTACCACCTTCCGCACTGCACAACTACTTCA
>JBFHKI010000023.1:0-14449 GCA_041595415.1 Pseudomonadales bacterium
ATCGGTATTGTCTGTTTTGCCATCATCCTGCTCAGCTGGTTTGGCAAGGTGCGCTATCCTCTGGGCATCCCCGCGGGGCTGATTGCCATTGCCGTGGGCACCCTGATTGCCTGGGGGTCGAATATTTTTGGTCTCAATTACGGCGATATGACTTCGGCCAAGCTGATTTCGGCGGTGGCGGATTTCGGCTTTTCGCTGCCCATACCTGCAGTGGGACATGTGTTTTCCGGATTTGAATTTCTCGGCGTATTGCTGGTAACCGCGATCCCCTTTGGTATCTATGATCTGGTAGAGGCCATGGACAATGTCGAAAGTGCCGCTGCGGCTGGTGACAGTTATCCAACTCACCGGGTGGTTACGGCAGATGGTGTTGTCAGCATGATAGGGTGTTTGATGGGAAATCCCTTTATCAACGCGGTTTATATCGGTCATCCCGGTTGGAAAGCCATGGGTGGGCGCATCGGTTATTCCATGGTGACCGGCGTGACCATTCTGGTGCTCAGCTGTTTCGGTCTGTTATCCCTGCTGCTGGCCCTGATACCGGTGGTGGCGATTTTGCCGATTTTACTTTACATCGGCATGTTGATCGGAGCCCAGGCTTTTCAGGAGTGTCCCCGCAGCCACGCGCCGGCGATCGTTTTGGCACTGGTTCCACACCTGGCCTCCTGGGCCAAGGGGCTGGTCGATGGCGCTTTGACGGCGGCCGGAACCAATGCCCACGAGGTTGGTCTGGATTCCCTGGTAGGGGCAGGAGTGCTTTATACCGGATTGGAAACTCTGGGTGGTGGAGCGATTCTGGGCGGTTTGATTCTCGGCGGGATAGCGGTATTTATGATCGAACAAAAACTTAAATCAGCGGCGGCCTTCAGTCTGGCCGGTTGTTTGTTAGCCTACTTCGGATTTATGCACGGCGAAGCGGTGGGAATAGGTGTTTCACCGGCAGCGGCCACAGGCTACCTGGCAGTGGCCATCGGGCTTTATGCTCTGGCACATAAACAGCCGGATAGCAGATCAGCTCTAAACGAAATAACAGCAGAAGCCGGGGAGGCCAAGCTATGAAGAAAAATAACCTTGCCCTTGCAGAGGCGCTGGATACCAACGCCCTGATTGACAGCGTGTCTGGTCTGGTGGGAATCGAGGTTCCGGATCAGCACCGCGAAATGGTTGCCATGCACCTGCAGATTGCCGCCAAGATGGCGGATCTTGTACACAGTGTAGAGCTGGACAGCCGTTTTTTTGAATTGGCTCCGGTGTTTACTCCGCAGGAATTAACGGAGGGCGAGATACTTGATAGCTAAAGCTGACTCACTACAGGTGGAAGAATTTGCTACAGCGGCCCGCATCAGTCGCGATATCCGTGCCCGTAAATACGCTGTCGTGGATCTGGTCGCTGCCACACTGGAACGTGCCGAGAGGCTCAACCCCGAATTGAACGCATACTCCTGTTTGTTGCGCGACCGAGCTATGCGGCGGGCGACCCAGCTCGATCAAATACTGACGGCTGGTGGTGACCCCGGCCCCTTGGTCGGTGTGCCCTTTGGTGTAAAAAACCTCTTTGACATCCAGGGGCAAGTGACACTGGCCGGCAGCAAGATCAATCGCGATCTGTCCGTTTCAGCAAAAGACGCCCTGCTTGTCGAGCGATTGGAAAGTGCCGGAGCCATTTTGATAGGTGCCCTGAGTATGGGGGAATACGCCTATGACTTTACCGGCGAAAATGAACATTACGGTGCTTGCCGCAACCCCTGGGATCTGCAGCGCATGAGCGGAGGGTCTTCTTCGGGTAGTGGCTCGGCAACCGCCGCAGGCATTGCCCCTTTGTCTCTGGGGTCGGATACCAACGGGTCCATACGTGTGCCCAGTTCACTCTGTGGTTTGTTCGGGCTTAAACCCACCTATGGGCGCTTGCCGCGCACAGGTACTTATCCCTTTTGTGACAGTCTGGACCATCTCGGGCCTTTGGCTCGCAGTGCCCGCGATCTGGCTTTATGTTTTGATGTGCTGCAGGGCTATGACAGCAATGATCCGGCCTGCGCCGACAAACCAGTGCTGACCACTACCCAACAGTTGCAGCAGGGCGTGGAAGGGTTGCGATTTGGCGTTGCGGGTGGATATTTCGATACCGCCAACTTTCCGGTTGCGGCGGCAGCCGTGCAGCAGGTTGCCTCTGCTGTTGGAGCCGGAAAAATTCTCGATATGCAGGGCACCTCCGAGGGCAGGGCGGCGGCCTATTTGATAACCAATGCCGAGAGTTCGGCTTTACACCGCGATCATTTGATTGAGCGACTGGAAGATTTTGACAGCGATACCAGAGACCGCTTTTTGGCCGGCAGCTTGCAACCGGCATCTTGGTATCTGCGCGCCCAGGCGGTAAGGCGCTGGTATCAGGAACAGGTTCTGGAAGAGTTCAAATCCGTAGATATTATTATTGCGCCCGCAACCCCCTGTGTGGCGCCAAAAATCGGCAGCAAATGGTTGGAGATAAATGGCGAGCAGGTGCCTTTACGTCCCAACCTCGGGCTCTTTACCCAGCCTTTCTCCGCGATTGGATTACCGGTCTGTACGGTTCCGCTTTGGCTTGATGAAGGGGGCGGCATGCCTATCGGAGTGCAGTTAGTGGCTCCGCCCTGGCGTGAGGATCTGTGCTTGCGCGTCGCCTATTGGCTTGAAAAACAGGGTATAGCGGATAGTCGCAGGCCCTCCCTGTGAGCGGCTGTTTCAGGGAGTCTGAATCCGAATGAATCCCACTATTCTGGCCGGAGTTCTCACCATTACTGCCTTGCACGCCTTTGACGAGCTGGTGCTGGTTATATCCCTTCCCACCATTGCTGCCGACCTGGGTACAACCGGAGGCTACGGACTGGTTATTTCCAGCTATATCCTGGCAAGTATTGTGGGGATGGCAATGGCTGGCAGACAGTTGGACCGCAGTGGTCCCGGTCTCAGTTTACTCTACGCCGGGGGCTTTTTTGTGTCCGGCCTGCTGTTGGCGATTACCGCCAGCAATACCCTGACTTTTACTCTGGCCCGTATTCTTCAGGGTATAGGAGGTGGTATCGGCTGGACCTTGGCTTTTGCCCTTATCAGTCTGGTGTGTCCGCCGGAGAAAAAACCCAAGGCCATTGCCGCTATGGATATTGCCTGGGTGGTGCCCTCACTGCTGGCGCCGGTTATCGGTGGTGTGCTGGTGGATTACTTTAACTGGCGCTGGATCTTTGCCATTCAGATCATACCCCTGATCTTGGCCATAGTTCTGATCTTGCCCAGAGTTAAACATCTCAAGGGTCACGGACAGGCATCTCCGGATTCGGTTGTGTTGGGAGCGGCTCGTATCGCACTGGGTTGCGGGTTAATACTCTATGCCCTGTCGCAAAATTTTGGCTGGATATGGCTGATGATTGTGCCCGCTTTTTTTGTCGGGCTTGGGCCCTTGAACCGGTCCATGCCAACTGACTGGTGGCGTTTTTCGACTCCGCTAAGCGCCTCGCTGTTGATGGCCATTTTCGGATTTTTGATTTTTTACGGCATGGAGGCCTATCAGCCCCTTTACCTGATCGAGGTCCGCGATTTGTCGACACTGCAGGCCGGGCTGGTCCTTACCTGTGCATCTCTGTGCTGGATGCTGGGTTCCATTTCTGCCGCCAACGGCTGGTTATCCGATTCTTATCAGGTGCGTATGTTGATGGGATGTTCCCTGCTGAGCCTGGGCATTTTACTGTTGGGGGCCCTGTTTTTGTCCTGGGTGCCGGTGGCGTGGGCCTATCTGTCCTGGAGTGTTGCCGGGCTGGGCATGGGGATCAGTTTTAATACCTGTCGTGCCACGGCCATGGAATATACACCCGACAAACAGGAAGGTTTTGTGGCTTCGGCGATCAGCCTTTCCGCTTCGATAGGTTTGGGCCTTGCTGCCGGATTGGGCGGGGCTATCAAAAACCAGGTTGATTATGTGGGAGGCTCGCTGGAATCAGGTATACAGGGCATCTGGCTGATGTCACTTGGGCTGGCCGTTGTGGCTATTGCCTTGCTGGTACGACATTTACTGATGAGCCTGCACAAGGCGCAGCCCGCTGAATTGTAGCGGCTTTGACAAGGTGCAAAGCGGTTGAGAGTTAACAACGAAAGTTACCGGAGGAATGGTTATGCACGAGTTTATTGAAAAACTTCCCAAGGCAGAGTTACACGTACACTTGGAAGGTACCCTGGAGCCGGAGCATATCTTTGAGCTGGCCCAGCGCAATGGCATAGAGCTGGAATATAAAACACCCGAAGCCGTTTTGGCCGCCTATGATTTTCACGATTTGCCTTCCTTTTTGAAGATCTATTACGCCGCTATGGATGTACTGCGTACCGAGCAGGATTTCTACGATCTTGCTTATCACTACTTCCTTAAGGCAGCAGAACAGAATGTGGTCTATGTAGAGCCTTTTTTTGATCCACAGGGGCATACATCCCGCGGCGTAGACTTTGAAACCGTTATCCAGGGTATCCACCGTGCCCAACTGGACGCCGAAAAAAACCTGGGGGTTAAAAGCAACCTGATCATGTGTTTCCTGCGAGACCTAAGTGCCGAGTCGGCCATGGAACACCTGCAGATGTCGATGCCCTTCAAGGATTGGATCATTGGTGTGGGGCTGGATTCGGACGAGAAAGACAATCCGCCCAGCAAGTTTGCCGAGGTGTTTGCCGCCGCACGCGAAGCTGGTTACAAATTGACTATGCACTGCGATGTAAACCAGAAGGATATTGTTGAGCATATTCACGAGTGTCTGGATTTGATCGGGGTTGATCGAATCGACCACGGGATGAATTCTCTGGAAGACGAGGCGCTCTGTGCCGAGATCAGCAAGCGTGGCCTGGGGTTGACTGTTTGTCCTATCTCCAACCGTTTTGTGGTGCAGGATTTGACCGGAAAAGAGATCCGGGAAATGATCAAGCGCGATATGAAAGTTACGGTTAACTCCGATGATCCCGGTTATTTTCGCGGCTATATGAACGAGAACCTGCAGGCCCTGGTGGACGAATCGGACTTTTCCAAAGAAGAGCTTTTAACCCTGACCGAAAACGCTTTTCAGGTCAGCTGGATGGCCGAGGAGCAGAAGACGGAATACCTCAACCAACTGAGGCAATACGCAGCAGTATCCTGATTATCAGGGATTGCGGCTCGTCGCGTATTTGAGATAGGCGGCGATTTGCCCGGCTTCTTCCCTCGACATGCTCTGGCTGTAGTCGGGCATTTTGGTCAGGGGGATAAAGTCTGTTACACGCCAGATCAGTTGGCGCAGCTGCGGTTCCGGCAGGGCCGCAGCCAGGCTGCCTTCGCGATCCAGTACCGGGGCCAGACTGCCGCCAACCCCGGATACCTGATGGCATTTGAAACAGTGATCCATATAGTGCTGGAATCCCAATTGCACTTGCTCATCGGCATCTTGCGCAGGTTGGGCAGCCAGATAGTCCTTCTCTTCCAGATTGCGTATTTCCTGAAACTGGTAAGGCCAGGGCAGTTCCTGCAGAAGGCTCAAAGTTTCCGGATCCGGGCCTTGGCTGATGCCCCCTTTCACCCATACCAGATAAAAGGGATCAAAGTTCACCAGCTCGCGACCGTGGGGATAGAGTTTCCAGTGAGTATCCGGGTCGGGTGCCAGATCGGCAGTCGCCACCAGGGCTTGAAGATCCGGGTCTTGCAACACCGAGCTGTCGAAGGGAATGCTGTAGCCATCTTCACAGACCAGCATAAGGGTGGCTCCCGGTTCGAATCCGGCTAGCGCAAGGATATCGCGCAGATCGAAGCCCTGATAGGAGCGGGTTTCATCGTACTGGATATCAAAAACTTCCAGCTGTTTCTCATCGTAAAGCTCGGCAATCTGCTCCAGGTTGTAATGCTGGGTAGTGGCGGAGGACGGGCTAACCAGCAACTGTCGCTCGTCAGCCTGAGCCAGGCTGAAGGCGAGGAGGGCAGATAAAGGGATAAGAAGCCGCAACATGTTTTTACCAGTCGCTGCGATCGCGAATATTGCTCAGGGGGTAGTTGGACATATCGGTGAGCAGTTCGGCAAAGCCTTTGGTGTAATGATCCACATACCTCTTGCCCAGTTCGGCTGTGGCTCCGGTGGCGTCTCCGGAACAGCCGGAGGGATGTAAATCATTAGAAACCCAGCCCATATAGGTGCTGCCAATTACCCTCAGGCGCTGGTAATCCTGTTCCATCTCGGCCAATAGGCCGTCAAAATTCTGGGCCTTTTCCATTTTTACCAGGTCGGGGCGCAGGTGCAGCATGATGGAGGTTTCTACCTGGCCGGCGTGAATGCCGTGTCGGCGTTCGTCGGCGGTGACTTCCGTTTCAGGGGTGCCGAAGCTCCAGCCACTGCATCCGACGGTAAGCATCTTGTGTTTGATCCGCAGCTCCCGGCAGCAGATTTCCATAATCTGCGGCTGGCCACCGTGGGCGTTAAAAAATACCAGTTTCTTCAGTCCGGCACGGGCCACGCTGTCGCCGATTTCCATCCAGGAGTGCAGCAGGGTTTCGGCGCTGTGGGTGACGGTGCCTTCATACTGCAGGTGTTCGGTGGATTTACCCACGTCCTGGGTGGGCAAAACAAGAACCGGTATTTCCTCTGGCACCAATTTTGCTCCCCTAACCGAGAGTTCTTCGGCAATGGTGGCGTCGGTGCTGACCGGTAAGTGCGGTCCGTGTTGTTCGATGGCACCCACGGGCAGTACAACCACCGTCTTTTCGGGGTCGAGCTTGGTGAAATCTTCAGTAGTCAGGTCTTGCCAAAATTGCATTTAGAACTCCATAGGGGCCTGGCGTATATGTCTGGCCAAACCGCAATTAACAACGAAAGCGACAAGTAGCCCATGTTTAAACCTCTGTCACCTAAAAGTATTCATCCGCCCTTTGGTAACTATGTGCATGGAGTGGAAATTTCCGCCAATGCAAAGTTCGTTCAAACCTCCGGACAGCTTGGTATAAGCAAAGATGGTGCCATCCCCGATGGTGCGTCGGCTCAGGCAGAGATATGTTTCAGAAGTATTGAGGCGATATTGGCCGAAGCCGGTCTGGCTTTGACGGATGTTATTCATCTGCGCACCTATGTAACCAAACGTGATGACTTTGCCAGTTATATGCAGGTGCGCGACAAATTTTTTCCGGATCATCCTCCTGCCTCAACCTTGCTAATTGTCAACGGCTTTACCCGACCGGAATTTCTGGTGGAAATTGAGGCGCTCGCCATCGCGTCAGACTAGAAGGTACTGCGCCCAGTAATGGGGAACTAATGGGCGCAGTCTGTCTTTGTCGCGCCAATCTAGTGCGTGTTTTTTGAGCATTATTTAAAGGTTATGAATACTCTTTGTCTGACAAAACCCACCATATGGACAGTGAAATAATTGGTAAGACAGGTTTGTAAGTGTATGAATAAAAACAACTAAATATACTTTTCTGCGCTGCTTTAAAAATTAATTAACCAATTGGTCAGAAATTGGCACAGGGATTGCATTGATCTTTCGTGAAGCACCTCGGCTGGGCAAATGGTCTGTCTTTGCTATTGGGTAGCTAAACAATATAAAAGGTTTTGGAGAGTGAAAATGCATACGAGTTTTAAGAATCTAGCTCTGAGTCTGAGTCTCTTGACTGCATCCACTGCAGCGGTATCTCAGGAATCGGAAGATGTTGTGGAACTGGATACTTTTGTCGCCGAATCTGAGGTGTCCGATGATCTCGGCATTCTCCAGAATGATCCGGTCGATTCAGTATTCGGTTTTGGTAAAACCATTCTGGAAACACCCAGAGCGGTCAGTTCCATAAGCAGCGAATTCCTCGATCAATTTAATGCCACCGGTATTAACGACATCGTTAACTTTGTACCAGGTACCTTTACTACATCCTTTTTCGGGGTAGCAGGTTCTCTGGATATTCGGGGTACTGCAGCGGAAAACTATTTCCGTGGCGTAAAACGCCTGAATAATGAGGGTAACTACCCTACACCCATTGGTGCATCGGACCGTGTTGACGTTATCCGTGGTCCCATGTCACCAATCTCCGGTCCCAGTAAGGTCGGTGGTGCGCTTAACTTTATTCCCAAATCTTCACGCGCCGAGACTGGACAGTATCTGACGGAACCCACGGGTGAAATCGGCTATACCACTGGTAGCTGGGACAAGAGTGTGATGACCGCTGAGGTAGGTGGCCCAACTACTATTATGGGTAATTCTGCCGGATATTATCTCTATGGTCAGGTAGAAGCCTCGGACAGCTACTACGAAAATGATTTTACCAATCAGACACTTTTCCAAGCCTCCTTTAACACCGACCTGAGCAGCACGACCCGAATTGAGTTCGGCGGCATGTATCAGGATTGGGAAAGCCACGAAAACGGTGGTTGGAACCGTGTAACCCAGGATCTGGTGGACAACGGTACCTATATTACCGGCCAACCTCTGGTAAATATTGATTCTGAATTCGGTGATGGCAATGGCCTGATCAGCGGTGCAGAAATTGATGCATGGGAAGCCACTCTGGCAGGCGTCGCGGTTGATCCGGACACTGGATATACCTGTTTTACCGGTATTTCGGTTTTCTGTCACGACGGCAGCTTTGGTCCCATCGACCCATCTCTGATTTCCCAAATGCTGGTTGATCAGTTGGAGATCGGTTTGGATCCTGCAACTGTAGGTACTGCTACCCTTGATACCAGTGATGTGCTTATCACCGACTATGATACCTACGATACTCAAGTCACTACCTTTTACTTCGATATATTCCACGATATGGCCGGCGGATGGACTTTAACCAATAAGGTTTTGTACGACGCCCAGGAATATATCAATGTTGATTCCTACGGATTCACAAAGGTTGCCGATGCCTGGATGGTTGAAGACCAATTGATCTTTGCCAAGACTTTCGAATTTGATAGCGGTGTTTTTGACCTGCAATTGTCGCCTTCCTATCGCTATACAGATGCTTTTTACGCTCTGGATTTCTCTGATGAAATTTTCGACCGTACTGACCTGACTGAAGGTTTCAACGCCCTTTCTATTCAGGAAGCTGCCAGCCGTGTGCCAACAGAATCCTGGAGTGACTACTGGAATTCAAGCTATTCGCAGTTGGGTTTCTCTATCATGACCGACACCCAGATTGGCAACTTCAGCGCCGTTCTTGGAGCGCGATACGACTATGTTGACGCCGAGGGCGAGAATGGTGATGGTGCCGGTCCAGTGGTTCTGACAACTTTCGACCCCGAGGGCGAGCATGAAGCCTCCAACAGCGATTCCGGCGTAACCTGGACCGCCAGCCTGTCCTACACCTTTAACGAGATGCTGACGCCCTATGTCACCATGGCCGAACAGAGCACTATCGTTTCCGGTTCTGCCGGTGATCTGGATACCCAGAATATTGCCGAAAAATCTTTCCTCGGAGATTCGGAACTGACGGAATTCGGCCTCAAGGGTAACTTCCTTGACGGACGTCTCTTTGCCGCAGTTGCTGTCTACGAGCAGGAGCGTATCGCATTCAGCTCACAAAACCCTGTGTCTAACCAGGCTACAACTACCGAAGGTGTTGAACTGGAGTTCCGCTATGTCCCAACGGATAAACTGTCTTTGATCGGTACCTACTCCAACTCGGAAACCCTGGTGGTTAATCCCGGTGGAGTTACCTTCAGTTACTTCGGCGCTTCCGATATGCCACTGGTTGATCCTTCAACCTGGTACGCGGGCATTATCGGCGGTAACGTGGTTGTCGGCGAAGAGACTCTGCGCGGCGGTATTCCCGAGTCGACTATGAGCTTGTCCGGCAGCTATGCCTGGACTGACAGCCTGACCACCAGTCTGAGTGTTACCTCGGTAGACGAAGTTGCTTCTTCCGTGCTGGGTGGCCTTATCCTGCCTTCCTACACACTGGTGAACGGTTCCGTTGTTTACAACACTGATGATTACAAAATTGGTTTGTATCTGAACAACATAACCGATGAGACCTATTTCCGCGGTAACTTCCCCAGCCTGTACGGTAACAACGCAATCCTGCCAGAGCTTCCCTTTAGCTGGACGGCCGAGTTTGCCTACAAGTTTTAATTCAATACTCCTGTGATATTTATTCGTGAATTTGCGAAGGCCAGCCCCAAGGGTTGGCTTTTTTTTTCGCTCCGTGAACGCAATTGAACGAACAATAAATGGCACTGAATTTGCCTTGTATTTGTAAAAGACCGGATTTCCAAAAGCTATGAACTCACAACCGATACATTTTCCTGAGCAAAACACACCGGACCTGACGCCGGACAAACATTTGCCTCTGGTGGAAATGCAATCGGTTTGCAAAAGTTTTGGTGACGGGCCGGTCGTTTTACAGGATATAAATCTTTCAATAAACCGTGGTGATTTTGTCGCCCTGATTGGTCCCAGTGGTTGTGGAAAATCGACTCTGTTAAAACTCACGGCGAATCTGCTAGACGCCAGCAGCGGGACTATTCACGTCGGTGGCGGTGACGCGGTTGACGCCAGAGAGAAGCTCGGTTTTGTGTTTCAGGACGCCAACCTTATGCCCTGGCTGAATATCCGCAACAATGTCGCTATGCCTCTCAAATTGATGGGTTTGGAGGCAGGTAAGCGCCATAAAAAAGCCATGCAGATGTTGGAAATGGTCGGACTTGGTCAAGCCGCGGAACTCTATCCTCGTGAGTTGTCCGGCGGTATGCGCATGCGGGTTTCCATTGCCAGAGCTTTGGCGACTGATCCCGAATTACTCCTGCTGGATGAACCCTTTGGTGCGCTGGACGAAATGACGCGCGACGACCTCAACGAAGAACTGTTGAAACTGAAAGAAGAGCAGAAGTGGACCGGCATATTTGTTACCCACTCTGTGGTTGAGTCGGTCTTTCTGTCATCCAAGGTAGTTGTGCTTTCGGCTAACCCGGGTCGGATACATCGCATTATTCCGGTGGATATTCCCTATCCGCGCACCGCAGAGGTGCGTTCTTCGCAGATTTTCCAGGACAAGGTTCTGGAAGTGACACGTGCACTACACAGTGTCCGGAAAGCAGTCTGAGGAAGTTGCTATGAAAAATAATCCATTGACCAAGTCTTCCACCTATTTGCCCATTCTGGTTGGACTGGTGTTTGTCGGAATCTGGTACGGTGCTATATACCTTATCGGTATACCTGAATATCAGTTGCCTGCGCCACACCGTATTCTCGAGGCCGGTTTTGCAGAGCGCAACGCCCTTTGGAGTGGCTTGCGTCAAACTACCATGGCCTGTGTAACCGGATTCAGTGTTTCGGTGATTGGCGGTTTGTTGATGGCTGTTTTGTTGGCCTCAAGCCGTTGGGCCTATGAGGGCATATACCCCTTTGTACTGATGCTAAAGATGACACCGGTTATCGTTCTGGCGCCCATTATTATTCTCTGGTTTGGTCAGGGCATTAACAGCATCACGGTAATCACCTTTTTGATCTGCTTTTTTCCTATTGTGGCCAATACCGTAATGGGACTGCGTTCGGTGGATCGCAACTTGCTCGAACTGTTTTCAGTGTATTCGGCAACCAACCGACAAGAGATGCTCTACCTGCGGCTTCCCGCCGCGCTACCTTATTTTTTAACCGGGCTCAAAATTGCCGCAGCCCTTACCCCCATAGGTGCCCTTTACGGCGATACCGTTGCCGGTATGGGGTCCGGTGCCGAAGCCGGGCTCGGGTTTGTGGTGGTTATCTTTAGCTCTCAACTCAAAATACCTGCGTTATTTGCTGCCGCCTTTACCGCCTGTGCCATCGGCTTTCTCTTTGTCGGTATCGTCAACTGGCTGAGTTGGGCTTTTTTGCACAAATGGCACGATTCTTATTTGAACGGACATTGATATGCGTTTTCTACCTCTAAGGCTTGCTCTGGCCTCATTCAGTTTTTTGCTTCTGTTGACAGCTTGCTCACGTGATACGGCCCCCATAGTTACCGAAGAAGGTAAAAGCCTGACCCCTATTGTTTTGCTGACTGACTGGTATGCCCAGCCGGAACACGGTGGTTTTTACCAGGCGGTCGCCAAGGGTTTTTACGAAGAGGAGGGGTTGCAGGTCGAAATCCGTCCCGGCGCAAATATGTATACCCACGGTCAGATGGTTGCTACCGGACAGGTGGATTTTTCTGTCGGAGCCATTGAACGTCTGATTACCTACCGGGCCGCCGGAATTCCTCTGGTGAGTCTGTTTCCCTATTTTCAGCACGATCCCCAGTGTGTGTTATTTCACGAAGAGTCGGGTATCGAAAGCTTGCAGGATTTGGACGGACGCGAAGTGATGTTTCAGCCCGGTCTGATCTATGCGGACTTTTTGCAAAAGGCCATGGGACTGGATATACGCCTGATTCCCATGGATTGGAGTTTGGCCCGCTATATGACCGATGACCAGTTTGTACAGCAATGTTTTCTTACCAGCGAGCCTATTCAGGTGCGGCGCCAGGGAGGCGACCCCAAGGTTATCCCTCTGTCTGAGTCGGGTTTTGATCCCTATCGCCACGTTTATACCAGTGAGAAATTGATCGCCGAAAAGCCTGAAGTGGTTGAGGCCTTTATTCGCGCATCCATCAAAGGCTGGGCCGATTTTGTCAGCTCCGATCCAACCCCTGCTTTTGAAGCAATCCGTGCCAGTAATCCACAACAGACTATGGACATCATGGCGGAGATTCACACCGAAATGCTCAAGTACAACCTGACACACGGTGATGAAGCCGCAGGAGAAACTCTGGGGCAATACAACAAGGCGCGACTGCGCAAAGTTTTCCAACAGATGGAGGATATGGGGCTGATTGATAAGTCGGTGGACCTGGAATCCAGCTTCGCTTTTGACCTGATGCCTGAGGAGTTGGTGGTTGACTATGAACTCTGATACCAGACTGCCAGTACGCAGAGGTTCCAATGTCTGAGTCGAAACAGACCCTATTGCGTGGTGCCCAGGTCTGGGGCCATGGCTCGGCGGATATTCTTGTCAATGACAACCGTATTGCGGCTGTAGGTAAGGATCTGCCTGTACCTGAAGGTGCAGAGATACGTGATTTCAATGAGGCGGTCATCTATCCCGGAACGGTAAATACCCATCATCATCTGAAACAGTCCATTCTCAAGGGTATGCCCGGCGGCATTAACCAGAGCCTCAACGACTGGTTGGGTTCGGTACCCTATAACGCCTGGCCACACCTGACTCCGGAGGTGCTTTACAGCGCCGCGCGTATCGGTCTGTCCGAGTTATTGCGTTCCGGCTGTACCACCTGTGCTGACCATCACTATGTCTACCAGTCCGATACCACACCGGAGATGGAACAGGCGGTATTCCGGGCTGCAGAAGAACTGGGTATCCGCCTGGTGTTGTGCCGGGGTGGTTCTACCATCAAGGGCAGCCACGCAGGAATGAACGCGGCGGGCATTGAGCCCGAAAGTCTGGATCAGTTTTTGTCC
Organism: Pseudomonadales bacterium; assembly: GCA_041595415.1. Taxonomy (GTDB): domain Bacteria; phylum Pseudomonadota; class Gammaproteobacteria; order Pseudomonadales; family GM7GCV1; genus JABJGI01. Next base: position 13,431 of record JBFHKI010000023.1, read on the forward strand.
CGTCTTGATACCACGGTAACCAAACACCACGACAGCGGTGAGGACGCCATGACGAAAGTCGCGGTAGCTCCCACCTCTCTGATCCACGCTACTCCGGCACAACATCTGCGTGAAATGGCGGATTTTGCCCGTAGCCGTAATCTGATGTTGCACAGCCATTTACTCGAATCTCCCTATGAAATCGAAGTAGCGCAAAAGCGTGAAGGCATGACGGCTGTGGATTATGCGGAAAGTGTTGGCTGGTTGGGTGGTGACGTTTGGTTCGCCCATCTGGTCTATATCGACGACAGGGATATCGCCAGGCTGGGTGCAACCAAAACCGGTATTGCCCACTGTCCCACCTCCAACTTTCGGCTCGGTACCGGTATTGCGCCAGTACCCAAGCTACAACAAGCCGGAGCGCGTATATCCATAGGTGTCGATGGTTCTGCTGCGGCAGAGTCCGGCAGCATGGTCAATGAAATGATGCAGGCCTGGTTATCCCACCGGGCAGTGGATGGTTCGGATGCCACCAGTGTAGAAGAGGTGGTTCGGTGGGCCAGCGAAGGCGGAGCACAAATTCTGGGTTATTCGGAGTTGGGCCGTATCCAGGCCGGGCAACTGGCCGACCTGGCGGTTTTCTCTCTGGATCAGCCGCGTTTTATGGGGGTCTGGGAGCCTCTCTGGGCGCCGGTAATCTGCGGTGAACCCCTGGAGGCCGCAGCCGTTATGGTCAATGGCAAATGGGTAGTGGAAGAAGGGCAGGTATTGGGCCTGGATCAGGATCGCCTGAAACAGGACGCCGCCCGTGAACTGAAAATGCTGCAGGAGAAGTGCGCGTGAAAGCTGATGTATTGGTTCGTTCGGCAGGTCTTTGCCTGTTGTTTTTTGTGTCCCTGTGTCATGCACAGACGGGTGAATCGCAACGTCCTCTCTATCAGATATATCTGGCTGGCCCCGAGGTATTTTTGCCCGAGCCGGTCAAAGCCGGTGAAGAAAAAAAAGCCCGCATTACGGAACTGGTGGACGAGAACAGTTGG